>WFQR01000065.1 GCA_015486955.1 Hippea sp.
GATACTTCAAAGGCAAAAGGTATTATTGTCAGTATTACTATGCAAAAGACGGCAGGATCTTAGAAAAACAGCTCATACCTCCATCATACATATACCCAGAAAGCAACTGGTTTAAAAAGCCCATCGAGTTAAAAAGAAACATGTGGAGTAAGCCATACTTTGACAAAGGCGGCGGCGGAGTTTGGATGAGCACATACAGCGCCCTAATTAAAGACAGCTCAGGCAAAATCATCGGCATATCAACGGCCGACATAAGCATAGGATTTTTATCAAGGATTGTTGGAAAAATAAGGGTTCTCAAAACTGGGGGGGGCGTTTCTTTTTACAAAAAACGGTGATCTGTTGACAAATGTAAATAAAAGAACGAGAAACAGTGTTTCTCAGATAATCAAGCTATACAACAAACAGAAATTAAAAAATCTTGCAATGGACATAATGAGCAGCAAGAAAAAGCACTTAGAAATATCGAGCATAAACAAGCACTTCCTTCTGTTTGGCCTGCCAATCAGGGGGACGGATTGGATTCTTGGTGTGGTCTTTCCAAAAAGCGAACTATTTTTGCAAATCAAAAGATATAAGCTCTATTCGTTTCTAATCATCGCAGGCGGCCTATCTTTTGTTGTTCTAATCATTTTGCTAATATCCAAAAACATAACTCGTGATATATCAAAGATTAGGGAAATCTCGTTCAAAATAGCAAAAGGTAATTTCAATGTCGATATACCTTCAAGCTTTAACGATGAGTCTAAAACTATAGCTTTGGCTTTGGATGCCATGCAGAAATCACTAAAAAAATACATCGAAGAGGTCAAGGATAAGGCAAGGATAGAAAATGAGTTAGAGCTTGCAAGGAAGATCCAGAGTGCTTTTGTGCCAAATGAACTAAATATAGAGCTTGGTGGGTTTAAGGTTGGTGGCTTTAGTATGTGGGCAAGGCAGGTGGGTGGTGATTTTTACGGTGCAAACAGGCTTAACGATGGGAAAATTCTATTCTATCTTGGGGATGTTTCGGGAAAGAGCATTCCAGCTGTTTTGTATGTGGCCATGATAAAGAGCATCATAAATGTCTTCAGCAAGCAGTCGGGTTCAATCAAAAACATGGTTAACTTTTTAAACAACTACCTTGCCGCCATCACAAAACAGAACCACTTTGCAACGATGTTTATTGGGCTGATAGATGAGCAAAGAGGGGAGCTTGAGTTCTGCAATGCGGGTCATGAGCCGCCTATTGCAATAAAAGGAAATGCTATATTTACACCACTTTTAGATAAAAACCTGCCTGTTGGCGTGTTTGAGAACACTGATTTCAAAATCAGAAGGATAAGGCTTGACAGCTTTGATACGCTGATCATCTTTAGCGACGGTGTTTTAGATGCAACAAACGATAAGGATGAACAATTCGGATACAACAGGCTCAACAGACTTATTTTAGAAAATTTAGACTCAAAACCCAACCTATCAAAAATTATCAAAAAAGAGCTATTGTCCTTTGTAAACAAAAAAGAGCTTTACGATGATGCCACTGTTCTAACCTTGGTACAAAATTTCAAAATCTAATCATTCCCAAAAATAGCCACACTTGTTATGCTCATAGCAGGAAAACCGCCTATATTGTGAGTTAAGCCTATATGGGAATTTTTTACCTGTCTTTTCCCTGCCTTTCCTTGGAGTTGTTTATATACTTCATAAATCATCCTCAAGCCAGATGCAGCTATAGGGTGACCGAAACACTTCAGTCCACCGTCTGTTTGAGATGGAATTTTTCCATCCAAATCAAAGAATCCGCTTTCAACGTCTTCCCCTGCCCTTCCTCTTTCAGACATGCCTAAATCTTCGTAGGTCACAAGCTCGGTTATTGAAAAACAGTCATGCAATTCCATTAAACCTATCTCGCTCCTCGGGTTCTTTATTCCAGCTTCAGCATAAGCCCTTCTTGCGGCATTTACGGTCGTAGGGATTGTAGTTCCATCCCATTCGTTATACATATATTCTCTCCCGTCACTTACAGATATTTGCAGGGCTTTAACAAAAATTGGATTCTTTGTGTATTCTTTGGCCCTTTCGGCTCTTGTTATTATTGCAACGGCTGCACCATCGCTCACTCCTGAACAATCAAAAAGACCCAAAGGAGAGGCTATTATTGGGGCTTTTAAAACATCATCTATTGTTATTTCCTTTCTCAAATGGGCTTTTTCGTTTAACAATCCGTTTTTGTGGCTCTTTACGGAAATCCTTGCAAGAATCCTTTTTCCCTCTTCATAGCTCAATCCATATTTTTCAAAATAAGCCGTGGCAAGCATTGCAAATGCACCCGGTGCTGTAATATTGGGAAAAATGAATCTGTTCTTCGTGCCTAAAACACTGCTAAATTCTGGCAGTCCACCAAATCCTGTATCTTTGAGTTTTTCTGCACCTACAGCTATTGCTATATCACAGGCTCCACTTGCAACGGCATAGCATGCACCCCTGAAAGCCTCTGTGCCCGTAGCGCAAAAATTCTCAACACGCGTAACCGGCTTAAAACCCAATTTCAATGTGGTAGCGAGCGGTAAGGAACTCTTACCCACATTTATCTCATCAAAACAGCTACCGAACCAAGCAGCGTCTATATCTTTAGGTTCAATGCCGGCGTCATCGAGAGCCTCACTATAAGCTTCTATTATTAAATCTTCTTCAGATTTATCCCATCTTTCTCCGAACTTTGTGCAACCCATGCCAATTATAGCTACTTTATCCTTTATGCCTTCAGACATTTTAACCTCCATTTACCTTATTGGAACAGCCTTCCAGAAATAACCGTACAACCCACGAGGCTTATCGTAAAATTTCTTTCTAAAACTCATTTTTACAGGCATACCCACACGCAGTTCTTCTGGACTACAATCGGTTATGTCAAACCAATACCGTCCTCCGTTATCAAAATCCACTATCCCATACATTGCAGGTGGGTCGTGTTCAAAAGCCAAATTATCAACGGTATATGTAAATAGCTTGCCCGTATCTTCTGCGAATCTGTAATCCTCCATTTCATCTATAGCATTACAATCCGGATTTATACAAACATGCTGAGGCGGGTATACCTTAGTTCCGCACTTTTTACATTTAGAGCCATAAAGTCCTAAAATGGTCTTTCTTTCCCTCCATAAAACAGACACTGCCGATTTTGCAACCTCCCCACGAGGTCCTTTTTCCTGCTCTATTTTGCCACATAAGTTGGCAAATTTCGTATAATTATCTATAACCTGCTTCGTATCAAGGAGTTTGTCTATATCAGGCAACTTACTTTTATCTATCCTTTCTGTAACAGTAAAAGTTACTATATCAACGCTGCTGCCAAAATTGACTAGCATAATTTTGTCGTTTGGTTTTGCTTTTCTAAGGGCGTTCGCTAACATGATAAAAGTATGCGGATTGCCCGTATAGCCAATTTTATCTAACAGCGGGTCTTCTAATTGCTCTGCACTTATTCTCAACTTCTTCGCTATTGCACTGTAAGTTCTCTTGTCAGGGCAAGCGTAGATAACTTTAGAAAAATCCGATAGAGAAACTCCCATTTTCTCAACCGTTTTGTTAACTGACTTGACAATATGGTTTAAGTATCCTTCATCCCTAATCCATCGCTCCTCCCAACTCTTCGGATATTCATCCTCTTGAGTTCTTCTATAACCCAAAAAACTACTAGAATGCGAAAAAACATGCTCTATATCGGCAATCGTATCATTTTTACCTATAACCATGGCAAAAGCAGCATGGCCAAAAAGATATTCCAACCCATCAGCAGGCTTTGCATTTCTTTTGTCTGCAGAGCAAACAAGAGTCATCTTAGATAACCCGCTTTCAACTGCATCATTAGCAGCAATTAGAGCACTACTTGAAGATATTAGCCCACTCATATCCACAGATACAACATCTTCGTTTAAATCAAGCGCTGCAGACATTATAGATGTGTTTTTGGGCTCTACATACGGCGATGTGGCAGTTGCAAAATATAAACGGTCGATGGACTTAGATTTTAAACGTTCAAGACAGCTTAAAGCCGCATTGACGCCCATGGTTAAGCTGTCTTCATCGTAATTTGCAAAGGCAAGTTCACCTTTAGCACTCCCAATCTTTGAAGAATCAAACCATCCCCAAGCATCAAATATAGCTTTTTTGTTTACTCTGTAAAATGGTATATGACAATCAATTGCAATAATTCCAGACATAATACCTCCAATATTAAGAAGTGACGCTAAACACAAATCATATCTTATACAACCAACCATTTTTGTCAACGTCAAACATTTAGGAAGCCTTAAACTTTTTACGCAGTTTAACATTGATGATTTTTAAGACATAGGTATAATTGCCACGTGATTTTCAAAAAAGAGACGTTTTATGATTTAACTGCGTATAGGTTGGGTAGATTTTACGATGCGATAAATCTTGCCGTGTATTTTTTCTCCCTACCTGAGGTTTACATAGATTCAGCTCAAAGCACCATGAAAAACAAATTTAAAGAAATATCAAGCAAGGACAAACCTAAGTTTTGCTTATTGACACACTATCACGAAGACCATTCTGGCAATGCCTATTTACTCCAAAGCCAATTTAAAACAAAAATAGTAGCGCATAAAAAATCAGCCAAATACCTTGAAAAAGGATTCAAAATGCTCAGCTACGAAAAAATAATCTGGGGGAAAATACACCCTTTAAAGCCAGACTTATTTTATGATGAGAATAGATACTTCGAAACTTCAAAGTATAAATTTAAAGTAATCCATACGCCAGGTCATTCTGAAGACTCAGTATACTTACTAGAAATCAACAGAGGGTGGCTTTTTAGTGGCGATTTGGTTATATCACCGAAACCGAAATACTTAAGAAGAGAAGAAAATATCTATCAGATTCTCGACAGCTTGAAACTCATATTAAAAGAAGATTTCGAAGTGCTCTTCTGCGCCCACAGAGGCATAGTTAGAGATTCACCAAAAAAATTGATAAACGAAAAAATAGAAAACATAGAGAAAATCATTTACGAAACAAAGAGGCTCTACGAAAAAGGCTTATCACCCAAAACAATAAGGAATATCCTGCTCGGAATAGAGGATTTAACATCATTTCTCACGTTTTTTGATTTTTGTAAAATTAACCTTATTGAGTCAATCTTAAAAAAAGAACCATACCTATAGCAACGTTGGTATATAACATTAATTTTTTATAGAAACTGCCGTTTTTTTAATAAAATATTTGACAAATTAAACCAAATTTACCCCTCATTCCGCACCTCTTCCTCCATTTATACCATAAAACCCCAAATAAACTCTACCCAATAGCTCCAATATCAATCTATGTTTGTCTTCCAATCCAACAATTTGCTCCTGTCCATCTAAAATAAGCAGATGTATGGCAAAGAAGTTTTCAAACACCCATCTTGCAGTGGGGTTCTGAACGGGTTTGCCAAGCTGATTGGGAAAGGTCTTGTTTTTGTTTTTAAGCTCACCTCTTATTCTGTATTCTAAGGCAGCATATACAAGCAGGGAAAGTGTCATTATCATAAGCATTGCTTCTATGCGTCTTGGATTTTTTAAAAACATGGCATCGCTTAAAAACTCCGGTGATTTTAGAAACCTAAAGCCCCTTTCAACCCTCTGTTGTGATTTATACTCATCAAGCAGTTCTTTTTCTGATAGTGTCATATCATTGGTTGCAAGGATAAAAAGACCGCTCTTTTGGTTTTGTTTCTGTTCTATGTACTCCTCATTTGGCTTGGTTTCTATAACCCAGCAGTATTCATAGTAAACAGGCTTGGCATCCGATTTTGGCCGTCCTTTTGTTTTGTATTTGGGTTTTGATATGAGCTTGGCTTCTGTTATGGTTAGATACTCTAACTTTTCTGTTTTTTCTCTAAGTGCCTTTTTTGCGTCAGCTTCGCAGAAAAATGCTCTCCTTTGAAATTTGTCAATGAGTTTGATTTCCTGCTTTTCTTTTTTTCGATACTCTTTCTTTATTGTTTTATCCTCTCTTGATTTAGCATAATTGCTTTTATACAGAACCCATTTCTGTCTCATTTCCTCTTAGTCTACTACATAGGGGATAGCCTGGTAGTTCTCATCAAGCTGGATGAATTCCTCTTTACTGTGGTTTTTGAGTATCTCTTTTGCCTTTTTTAGCTTTGATGAAACCCTTGAGATGAAAAGCATATTGTTTTTCTTGAACTCCTCCATTGTTTTAGAGGTAAAAAGGGCAGCATCGGCTATCACTTTTGTCTTTGTGTCGTTTGCACTTCTCAAAGAGTTGATATGCCCCTTTACTATATTGGCAAATGCTTCTGCGTCTATTTGATTGTCATCAGCAGGTTTCATCCATACAGGAATGCCTGCTTTGTGCCCCACTATGAGGTTAAGCACCGCCTGATTGAGCTCTGGGTGGTGGTCTCTGCTGTATCCTTGGGTGATAAATACAGGTGTTGGTTCACAGTCTTCTCCTTTTTCCCTTATTTCTTGATTTGGATATCTGCCATCAAGATGAAAGCTTGTGCTATCCAAGTGTATGGTTGATAGTGTAAGGTTCAGTATCTTAAGCGCTCTGCTTGCAATTTTCTCATAGAGTTCACTTACACCGTATTCAAAGAGTTTATCAAGTGTTCTACCAAGGGCATCATCGTTGAACCATGAAAAATCAACGTCACTTCCAAATAGCCTTTTTAGTGGTTTATCCTTAAAAAAGAGTGGTGTTAGGTAGAGTTGTTTGTTGACATAGCCAAGACCGTTAAGGATCATTGTCTTTGTTGCTTCACCATAGCTTAGGTTTTTTGATTTACTTGATGATGGTATTGCCTTATCTATGGTTTCTTTAATCTTTAGTTCATCTACCATACCGGCTATTAGTCCTAAGTGGTCCATGTTCTTGATAACAGCTTTTTGCTGTGCCATTGCAAATACCCCCTCTTTTTAGGGGTAAATCTAAGCACTTTCTGTTCCATTTTTTGCAATCCTTTTAGCCCTTTTCACTTTGTTCGTTTGCTGTGCATTTGGGTTTGGTTAAAATGGAGGGTTGGGTGCGGAAGGTGGGATAAAACAATCCAAAGAGACGTTTTCTGCTTTTTTTAGGGGTATTTCCAAAAGACCCGACTTTCTACTCATAGTTAGAAATAATGTGTTGACGTTTTCTCTTTTTAACTCCTCAAAACTATTCTTTTCCTCTCTCATTTTCACTTACCTATCAAACAAATCCTTCAAATTAACGTTTTTCCTCTCTTCTTCAGGTATTGAAAAAACCTCTTGTCTCTTGTAGCCTAAAAATGACGCAATTATATTCGTTGGAAACATCTCCAATGCATTGTTGAAATCTGTAACAACTTGATTATACGTTCTCCTTGCCGCACTAATTTGGGATTCTATATCACTTAATTCAAGTTGCAATTGCAACAAGTTATTGCTGGCCTTCAAATCCGGATAATTCTCAAAATTAACAAACAGGGCACTCAACTTTTCCTTAAGCCTATCCTCTATCTGCAATTTTTCCTTTAGATCAGAAGCACCCAAAGCTTGAGACCTCAATTCAACCACATCCTTGATGAGCTTGCTTTCATAATCCATGTATTGCTTTACTGCTTCAACAAGATTTGGGATTAGATCAAACCTCTTCTTGAGCAATGCGTCAATAGAACCCCTGATGTTATCGATTTGATTTTTCTTGTAGATCAAGCTGTTGTACATGAATACAGTAAGCAAGAAAACCGCAACAACAGTACCCAAAACAACCCATCCTGTAGTATCCATACGCCTCCACCTCCTTTTTTTAATACGTAACGAAGAAAGGGTCACTTTTTTGACAATATAGGTCAATATTTGCTTGACTATTTTAGCAATGTAAGTTAAATATATATAAACGTTTTTTGAGAGTTGGGGTGATATGGCTAAGAAAAAAGCTTTGGTTTTATGTAATGAAACACTACTGAGTGATTTAGTTGTTTTTACTTTAGAAAAATTGTTGTGCGACGTGGATTTGGTGGACAATCCTAAAGACGCCGTTAGTAAAATTGAGTCCCAGGATTACAACATAGTAGTCATAGGGGAAAACAAAGGCACTGTTGTCAAGCCAAAATTAGCGGAGATTATTTACAACAAGGCAAAGAGAAAACCACACATAGTTATATTCAAAAAAGTGGGTGAAACTATACCGAAGGAGTTCTACTTAACCATAATTCCCCGTCCAAACTTCCATGAAGCTTTACTTGAGGTGGTGGAGAAAGAGGGAGCTATAGCAACGCAAATATACCAGATGGAGCATGTTGATCTTAGTAATTACATCAAATTCCCCTATTTTAAAAGGACAAATATCTTCAACTTCCTAAAGGAGTTAAAGGGCAACGCAAAGTTCCACATCAAGAGCAAAAACCATGAGATTTTGGGCTTCACTATGGGCGCTGACATATTCATCTTAAAGTCTACCTTAAATAACATTTACGATATGCTGTCATTGAACGAGGTAGAAGTTGCAAAGGAGACGCTAAACCTCAACGAGTTCCTATCCCTAACCCTCGACACAAAAACCTTTAAATCCAATTTGAGGGACTTTATTGTAAACTGTATAAATAACACAAACGACAAAGATCTACTCCTAACATTCTTACCAAAGAAGGAATCAATAGTGACATTAAAGGCACCCACGTATATTGTCAGGCAAGTTGATCTAATTAACCAAAATATCGACATCGGCAAATTGCAGAACGACCAAAATCACACCACAATAGAGGATCTAATAGGAACAGATGGTGACCTAAACAAAATCAAGGCTGTTGTATGCATGTATGCACTAAACATGATAGATACGGAGGAGCCTGTTTCAAGTAAGAAATACGACGTTAAGATAAAGAAAAGTTTCTTGAAAAAAATCATAGATAAAATAAGGGGTTTGTGATGGTATTTAGGATAATTGTTACTGGGAGTTTCAACTCTGGAAAAACAGAGTTTATTAAGCAAATTAGTGAAATTGAACCAATTACAACGGATAAACCCGTTACAGAACAGGAATTAAAGGAAATAAAGGCGTTGACCACAGTAGCCCTTGATTTTGGCAGGCTAACGGTAGACGAAGATATTGTAATACATCTGTATGCCACACCGGGCCAAGAGAGGTTTGACTTCATTTATCCCTTGCTTTTAAAAAACGCTCTGGCACTGATAATTTTAGGCGATATAACGGATGAAAAGTCAATAAAAGACATTGTTAAATATTATAGAAAGTTTCACAACTTAAAGAGGCTACCAACTGTTGTTGCGCTGACAAAGGTAGACTTGGAAAATAAGGTGCCTGACGAAAAGATTGAGGAGTATTTATCACCTTTACCCAAAGACATACCCGTATACAGAATTAACGCAACAAATAAAGAGGATGTTAAGAATACAGTGTTGCTTGCTTTAGAAATGTTGCTTAATTCCGAAGAAGAGCACGAGGAAATTGTATAGTTTAGTTATTGCTTGACAAAAAACAACTTCCCACCTATTATTAACCACGCAATCATAAGCGAAGGAGGTAAAGAATGGCCGAGGTACAATTAACACAGAGTAACTGGGAAGATGAAGTATTGAACTCCAATATCCCCGTCTTGGTCGATTTCTGGGCCCCGTGGTGCGGTCCATGTAGGATGGTTGCCCCTGTAGTGGCAGAAATAGCAAACGAATATGAGGGCAAATTAAAAGTAGGTAGGCTCAATACAGACGAAGAGCCAGAAATTGCTGTAAGATACGGTATCATGAGCATACCGACATTGATGATATTCAAAAACGGAGAGGTAGTTGATCAAATCATAGGTGCCGTTCCAAAAGAGTACATAGTGGAAAAGTTAGAGCAGATACTCTAATTAACCGCATTCTCATAAAATTCACTTCTATCCGATCAGGAGGCTAATGAATGTACGATGTTATTATCATAGGCGGTGGTCCTGCGGGTCTAACTGCTGGTTTATACGCTGCAAGAGGCGGATTGAGAACGCTGATTTGTGAAGAAAAGGTGTTTGGCGGGCAAATCTTGATGTCATACGAGGTAGATAATTACCCGGGCTTTCCCAAAGGTATTAGCGGCATGGATCTAATGGACAACTTCATCAAACAGGCCGAGAAATTCGGCGTGGAGATGAATTACGAGGGTGTTAAAAGTATAGAAGATGAGGGCAAAACCAAATACGTTGTTTTATCCAACGACACAAAGCTTAGCACAAAAACCATTATCATTGCTGCAGGAGCTTCACCCAATAAACTCAACTGTCCCGGTGAAAAGAAGTTTACAGGCAAAGGTGTGTCGTATTGCGCAACGTGTGACGGTGCTTTTTTTAGGGGCAGACCTGTTGCCGTTGTGGGAGGCGGTGATTCTGCATTAGAGGAGGCACTGTACTTGGCTAACCTTGCATCAAAGGTTTACGTGATACACAGAAGGGATCAATTAAGGGCCGTTAAGGTGCTTCAAGATAGGGCTTTTGCCAATAAAAAATTAGAGTTCATTTTCAATCATGTTGTTAAGGAAATTCAAGGGGATAAGTTTGTTAATGGCGTTTTAATAGAGAACACCCAAACGGGTGAATTATCACGCTTGGAAGTTGAAGGTGTGTTTATATACATTGGAATGACACCCAACACCAAGTTTGTTGAGGATCTGATTAAGTTAGACGAAGATGGCTATATAATTGTTAACGATAGGATGGAGACAAACATACCGGGCATCTTTGCAGCAGGGGATATCAGGGTAACCCCTTTGAGACAGGTTTTAACGGCGGCATCGGATGGGGCAATAGCTGCATCTTGTGCCCAGAAATATATCGAAATGAACTTCTAAAGCCTAAAAAGAAAACTCAAAAGCCAGAGAATAGCAAAAAACAGCACGATCGTGGCGCCGGTTGGTGTGTTAAAATAATAAGAGATCAGCACACCGCCGGCTACACTTATTATTGAACTTAAAATCCCAACACCAATCACACCCTTAAAATTCTTGGAAACATTCAAGCCCACAAGTGTAGGCAAAACCAAAAAGGCATTGACAAGCACAATGCCAATAAGCTTTATGGAAAATACAATTAAAATAGACAAAACAAGCCAAAATAGGTAATAAAGCAAATCAACGTTTATGCCGTTAATGTACGCCAAGTCCTCGTTGTACGTGATGAGATTTAAATGGGAAAAGAAGTATGAGATAAACAACATGGACAA
>WFQR01000066.1 GCA_015486955.1 Hippea sp.
AATTCTGTAATCCTTACACAAATCCAATATATTACCACTGCTGCCCTCAATTGAAAGCATCCTTTTTGCAGAAGGATTGATAAGCTCTACATCGCCTTTTTTATTCATCAAGATTAACCCTTCATTCAAGTTGTTTACAACAAATTCAAATCTGCTCTTTTCCTTCTCAATAATGCCCTGCTGACTTTTTAAGATCTTGTATATGCGCTTTATTGCAGAATAAATCCTATACAAAACCTCATCATCCGTCTCAGGAATTTCGAATTCTTCGCCTTCCTTTATCCGATTTATAATTGCCTCTATTGAGAAGTATACCTCTTCTTCCCTTTTAACTATAAAAAACGTGGCAAGCAGAGACAATATAAAGAGGAAAATAAAGAGCACAGAAAGTTTGTTCAAAAACAGGGTTAAATCCACATCCCTTTTGTAAAACAAAAAACCCACAAGAACCGTTGTTATAATCTCAAAAATCAACAGCGTCGAAAAGATTTTAACGAAACGTCTCATGGCCTAAACTTATAGCCCACCTTTGGAACAGATTTTATGTTCTTCCCCTTATCCATTAGTTTTCTTCTCAACTTAGAAACGTGCACATCCACAGTCCTATCACCAATATCTGTATCATCACCCCAAACCTTAAACAAAATTTCCTCACGTGTAAACACCTTATTGGGATTTTCAAGAAACATGCGCAATATTCCAAATTCAGTTTTTGTCAATTCTATAGGAACACCGTCCACATAGACTTCAAATCCCTCAAGATCCATTTCAATGCCACCTGCAATAATCCTGTTGGAAGATGCCCTGTTAAATCTCCTCAAGATGGCATTAATCTTTGCAATTAAAACCTTTACGCTAAAGGGTTTAACCAAAAAATCATCCGCACCCTCATTCAAAAGCTTCGCAAAAAGATCCTCATGGGATTTAGCCGTTACAATCAGTATGGGTATGTTTTTAAACTCTTCTCTACCCTTAACAAACCTTATAAAATCCTCACCCTGCAAACCCGGCAGCATCAGATCAAGCACTATAAGATCGGGTTTGTTTGTATTTAAAAAAATCAAGGCATCGTTCGCATTGTCAAACTTTACAGTGGAATAACCTGCATTGTTCAAAGTGAACTCTATGAGGTCCGCTATATGATTGTCATCTTCCACAATCAGTATATTTCCCTTCATTCCTTAATTCTCTTGTGTTTTATAACCTTTCCTGTAGCCACAAAGGCGGCGAGCTCTGCAATATTGGTCGCTTGGTCTGCTATACGTTCTAAAGCCCTTGCGATAAACGTCAATCTTAGCGCTGATTTTATATTGGATGGACTACTGTAAGAGAGCTTGATCAACTCCTTCATTATCTTCATCTCCAAAGCATCAACCTCAACATCGCGCTCGATAATATTCTTACTCTTTTCAAAATCCTTTTCAAAAAAAGCATTCAGAGCACCCCTAAACATCTCAACGGCTACCTGTTTCATATAAACAATGTCCGAATAATCCATAATCTTTGGCTTATTGATTATCCTTTCGGACCATTCCGCTATATTAACAGCATTATCAGCAACCCTTTCTATTGCAACGTTTATCTTAAGGGAAGCGATTATAAACCTCAAATCACCCGCCTCTGGTTGTCTCAAAGCACATATTCTAATAACCTCTTCGTCTATCTCGTTGTCTATTCTATCGACCTCTTTGTCCTTTAATATAACCTCTTTAAGTAGCTCTGTATCCTCCTTTATCAAGCCATTTATTGATTTTTCAGTCATATCCTCCGCAAGGCTTGCCATTTTTGAGACCTTGAGTTTTAACGATCTGATTTCATCTTCAATTTTTCCAATCATTACACTCTCCTTTTAACCAAATCTACCTGTAATGTACTTCTCTGTCAATTCTTCCTTTGGATTGGTAAATATGTTTTCAGTTTTATCAAATTCAATGAGCTCACCCCTATACATAAAAGCCGTATACTCTGATATCCTCGCAGCCTGCTGCATGTTGTGTGTGACAATAAGAACAGTTGTTATGTCTTTAAGGTGTGTTATTAACTCCTCAATTTTTGCCGTTGCAATGGGATCTAAAGCGCTTGTGGGCTCATCGAACAGTATAATATCGGGTTCTACAGCCAACGTTCTTGCTATAACGAGCCTCTGTTGTTGACCGCCAGACAGGGATGTTGCGGGGCTGTTGAGTTTATCCTTAACCTCGTCCCAAAGTGCCGCCTCCATAAGCGATCTTTCAACAATTGCCTCTATCTCGCTCTTCTTTTTAATGCCCTTTAATTTTAAACCGTATGCAACGTTGTCAAAAATAGACATGGGAAATGGTGTCGGCCTTTGGAAAACCATGCCTATTTTGCTTCTAAGACTTATCAAGTCTTGTGTCTTTAAAATGTTTTCACCGTTGTAAATAATCTCTCCTTCATAGCGATTGCCCTTGTACAGATCGTGCATCCTGTTGAAACACCTCAAAAAGGTCGTCTTACCACAGCCAGAAGGCCCTATAAGTGCCGTAACCGTATTTTTAAAAACATCCATATTTATGTCCTTTAAAACCCTGTTTTCGCCGTAATAAAAGTTCAAATTCCTAACCTTTATTAGAACTTCACCCATTTTTATACCTCTTACTGATTATCCATCTACCCAAAACACTCATAATAAGCACAAATAAGACAATGACAAAGGAAGCTCCCCAGGCCAATCTATGCCATGCTTCATAAGGACCCATGGCATATTGGTAAATAGTTACTGTCAAGGATGGCATTGGTTGGTTTGGATTAAGGGTTAAAAAGCTGTTATTAAAGGATGTAAAAAGCAGTGGGGCTGTTTCAACGGCAACACGCGCCACAGAAAGCAAAATTCCCGTAAACAAACCTGTGGCCGCACCCCTAAAAACGATATCCTTGATTACCCTATAATACGGAGCACCGAGAGCAAAAGCGGCTTCTCGCAATTCCCAGGGAATAAGTTTCAATGTTTCCTCGGTCGTTCTCACAATGATCGGTATCATGA
>WFQR01000067.1 GCA_015486955.1 Hippea sp.
CACACAACAAGTATTGCAACAAATCTATAGATTTTCCAATTCTCAAAGCCAATACTACCCTTGTTGCCAATATCCAAAGCAATTCTTTTAACGTTGCCATTTTTTACAGTTTCGGCAAGCCTCTCAAGAACCACTTTCTTGTCGAATTTAACGATCTCCACATCTTTGGTAAGCCTCTCAACAAGAGTATTTTCATCACCAAAAGCATAAAACTTTAGCATACCATCAACAACCAATGCACATACATCCTGACCTACATATCCAAAATCCCTCTTTTCTTGAGCATACACCAAAAACGGCGTTGTAACAAAAACAGCCCTCTCAACAACACTTTTATCCAGTTGCTCTATCTTTTCTTTGTCCAACAAATAGCCAACAAAGGGCGTAAACTGCCTTACATAACCTACAAAGTCAACATTAAAAAACAGTGTCTTTGCATAAGCCCTAATAGTCTGCAACGTTTTCCTTTTTGATGTTATCTCTGTTTGGAAGAAATAGAAATAATTGTCAGGCAAGATCAAATAGATATCGTCTGTCTCCTCGATATCGTCGATTTTCTCAAGGGTTGCGTCGTAAAATTCAATATCGCTGCCATCAACAATGGCAAAAACCTTACTCATAAAACCCCTTACCTTCGAAGTACTTTAAAACCTTTACGTAGCTGCCTACCCTCTCCATCAGCATTTCTGCTTCAAAGTCCTCATCTTCGATTTTTACATCCACTCTAACATCAAAGAGACTGCTCGACGTTGTGATATACGGCAAGATTTTAAGGTACTGCTCATCGCTTATGCAACCCACATCCCTCAATTGCGTCACATTCTTAAACACCTGATTTTTCCTGTATTTAACAATATCTAAAGCACAATCGCCAATCTCCGGCAAATACGCCTCAATAACATCAACAGGCGCAAAATTCACATTGATTTTACCTTTGGTATCCGCAACTGTAAAGTAATTGTGAAAATCTTTTGAAAACCCTTTTAAACCCTTAACATAGTCAATTTCCTTTAAAGAATAAAAACTTCTTATCTTTTTGGCGTATCCAGGCTCTGTGCTCGGCTTCATCCAACCAACAATATCGCTATACATCTTATCGGCATTATCACCCTTTGAATTAACTATTGTTAAAAAAGCCGTCTTTGTCCTCTCTGCTAAATCCTTATTCGAGCTGACAAGCTCGTTTATATCTATCCTCGCATTGGCGGGCATTATGGACATGGAAACAATCGTATCATCGTTCGCCCTAAAAGGCGGAAGGTTATACCAATCATCATCAGGCGAATCGTAACTATTTTTATCATCCTCAAGCAATCTTTTTGCAACGCTGATGGCTGAATTGAAATACAAGGCAGCTTGGTTTTCCATTAGCAATTTGGACGAATAGTCAAAGTTCTTTGAAGACCTATTTTCAATAACCATCACCATACTGACAAGGGCAACCATAACTATCAAAACGGCAATCAAGATCATCCCTTTACTATTCAAATCACGCCTCGCGTCACAAAGGATACATTCTTATCTTTACCGTAAAGCGTTATTTTGACAATTGGGGAAACCGTATCTGTCCATTCACCAGCGTAATAGAACTTAAACTCGATATTTCTAAAATAGTCTGTTAGCGGTATTGCTATATCCTCATTCAAATCGCTGTTCTTCTCTTCCCTAACGAGATACACCTTGCCGTCAATCTCTTCTGTGTAATAAGACACATTAACAACCACAAAGCCACTGTAAAACAGAGAATCGGTTGTATTGAAATCCAAAATCCTCTTGCCTCCGCGATACGTGACAAAAAAATCACCAACCTTACACCTTATATCCCTTTGCATCAAAGATACAACCTTGTAGATAATCTCGGTTTTATCCTGCCTCGTTTCAGAGAACGTTTTGGCATTCAAAACGGAGTTAAAAAGCTCATACAATCCAACCATTATGATGCTGCTTAAAAAAACTGCTATGAGAATTTCAAGGAGTGTAAATCCCGATCGCCTAACGGTAAATAACATAGCCTATAACAACATCACCCTTTCTAAAATCCCAGTCGATTTTATAGATATTGTAAAACCCAATGGGTGTCTTGGTTATTTTATACGCATCAACATTTGAAGAATCTATATCCTTCCAGCCAGCCGTTTCATCGGGTATTGCATTTATATTGGTGTAGATGTATTCGGTTGAGGCAAGTATAAGGTCAAGCTTTTCATCGGAGTAGTTTTGAACAAATAAAGATTGATTTAGAAGACCGTAAACACCCATTGCTGCAACGCTAAAAACAACCA
>WFQR01000068.1 GCA_015486955.1 Hippea sp.
ACCTCAAGCAAAATCGGATTTACCTTCATTTCAGTCTACCTCTACATCAACAATGAGATTTCCAAAATCATCAACAGTAGCCTTACAGTTCGGCGGTATGACGATTGTCGAAGAGTATTCAACGACAATTGCAGGTCCTTCAAAAACGTTACCAGCAAGTAATTTATCCCTATCAACAATTTTCGTAATTTTGTAATTACCAGAGAAAATCACGTTTTTTTCTCCTATTATGGCGTTGTCAATGCTCTCAGAACTCGCCCTTTCTATCTTTTCAAATACGGGCTTTTCTGGACTCCCAATGGCCCTCAATCGAATGTTAACAATCTCTACACGCTTGGTTTCATCTGAATATCCATAGTTCTTTTCATGAAGCCTATGGAAATCTTCAACAAAATTCTCACTGAAAGGAACAACGATCTCGTAAGACTGCCCCACATAGCGCATATCGAGGTAGTGCTCTAATGCTATCTTTTCACGTCCAATACCTTCAGACAACAAATCCTTAACACCTGTTTCGTCTAAGGGTTCAAACAAATGCTTCAGTTCAGAATAACTTGTCTCATCGGCCTTCAACATAACTGTCAATGAATAGTCCTTAACGATGTCCGCAAGGAGCATCCCAATGGCCGACAAAATGCCTGGATTCTTCGGAACGAAGACCTTTGGAATCTTCAACAGCTGGGCAAGGAAGGCTGCGTGCATACCGCCCGCTCCACCAAAAGAGAACAGAACAAACTCTCGCGGATCGTATCCCCTATCCACAGAAATCACCCTAATGGCTCGCTCCATGTTGGCATTGGCAACTGTTAAAATCCCCTCCGCAAGCTCAACTTCCGTCAAACCGACACGCTTTGCCATATCTTTGAAGTAAGTATTCAGCCTCTCCCTATCTAACCGCATATTACCGCCCAAGAAAAATTCTGGCACCAGCCTGCCCAAATACAGGTTTGCATCGGTAACGGTTATCTTTTCACCCTTTCCGTAACAGATCGGTCCGGGGTCTGCACCTGCACTCTCAGGCCCAACCTTCAACGACCCACCGGCGTCCAAATATGCAATAGAACCCCCGCCAGCACCTACTGTATGTATGTCGATCATCGGCACTTTAACAGGAAAACCTGCAATTTCTGATTCAAAAGTCAACGGAAGTTTATCGTCGATTAAGGACACATCGGTCGATGTTCCACCCATATCGAACGTTATGAGTTTATTGTAACCTGCCATTTTGCCAATCTCATAAGCACCAACAGCGCCACCCGCAGGACCTGAAAGTATCGTCCTAACGGACTCGTTCATAGCGACTTCTGCCGATATACTTCCACCGTTGGACTGCATAATCCTCAATTCGTTTCCTAAAATGCCGTCTATCAAACTTCGTATGTAGCGCTTCATCTTTGGTGCAACATAGGCGTTGATAATCGTTGTCGATGCCCTCTCATATTCCCTGAACTCTGCTAAAATCTTATGGGACAATGAAACAGGTATGCCAAGACGCTCAAAAGCCCTTTCAACCTTTAGCTCATGTTCCGGATTTAAGTAAGAAAACAAAAAGCAGACAGCTATAGACTCGACCTTCGCATCTTCTATCTTCTTAACCAAACCCTCAAGTTCGCCATCGTCTATATCAACGATCACCTTACCTTCACTGTTGACTCTGCACTTCAAACCAAATCTTAACTCCTTCGGAACAAGCGGTGGGTTTCTCTTGTAAAAAAGATTGTAAAGCTCTGTTCTATTCTGCCTGCCAATCTCTATTATGTCTTCAAAACCCTTATTTGTAACAAAAGCTGTATACGCACCCTTTCTCTCAAGAATTGCATTCGTTGCAACGGTTGATCCATGTATAACTTTAAACTCCTTTGTGGTAGTAATCCCTTTTATTCCATTTAAAACCGCTTCAGCGGGGTTGTGAGGTGTAGAAAGCAGTTTATAAACACCCCATCTGCCATCCTTTGTTTTGTAGATAAAGTCCGTAAATGTACCACCCGTGTCAACACCTATTATCTCCATTTTCAATCAATCCTCCGTCAATTCTTCAATGTAACTTTTGATCATCCTGATGCCCTCGTCGTCGTCAAATCTATTGGTCTTAACAACTCTTTTAACACCTTTAAACAGGAATTCATCGGACTCTAAGACCCAATGAAAGCCGACGACAATATCTGCAAAGTTCAAAAGGTGTCTATTTGTTAACAATTCATCTTGGGTATATATGTAAACCCTGTATCTGTTGTTCAAGACGTTATAATAAACGTTCATTGCATTTTCTTTGTCCAACTTTGACGCGGCAACGTAAAATATCCTGCTTGCAAAGGGAATATCATTGGCTAAAGAAATGAATTCAAGGGGATGAATGGCCTTTAGTGGCACCATCTTCACATCTTCGTATTTATAAACCTCAAGCTGGGGAAAACAGTAGAAAGGAGCTACAACTATCTTATTGGATATTACCTTATTCATCAATTCGGTTTTAAGCGTATCAAAGGGCTTAAACACAACATTGGCACCTAAATTCCTTTCAAGCTCCCTTTTTGCATATATAGCAATACCCTCATCCTTCTCCGTATAGACAACCAAAGACAAATCGTCCTTTATTTCACTAAGCACATCATAAACAAGTGCCATAATATCTTCTTTTGAGAAACCATTTTTCATCAAGTTATCAACAATACCCCTGAACGTTTCCTTTGATGCCACAAAGGATGAAATCTGTTCCTTTGCAAACTTATTCAAGGTTCTTGTGCCACCCTTTTTGTTACTAACAATATATCCCTTTAAGGCAAGTTCCTTTTCAACCTTCTTTACAGTCAATTCACTGATATCGTTTTCTTTAGCTATCTCGCGGGCAGGGGGGATCTTTTTACCAGGGTTCTCTACCGCCTCTTTGATCAATTTTAATTTAATTATTTGATGCCTTATAAAAAGATTATCAACATTAGCCTTTTTCAGATCCATCCTAATTAAATTTTAACTCTTAAAGTCCGTTTGTCAAGATAAAAAACAGCAAAAATTACTATAATCCCAAAATCCATCCAATTTTTATTATTATAAACGATAAATTTTTTCAATTAAGTAGATAAAATAAAACTTAATTTACTTTTTAACCAAGTCGACTTTTGCCAAATTCTCCGTTACAAATATTTGACAAGCCTTACACAGATACTATAAAAAATCAAAGCAAGTAGATAGAAAGGAATGGTTATGAAAGAAGACAGGATTGCTATGTACAGGTTTTTGGGTATAGGGTTTACATATCCAGAGGACAAATTTGAAGAGATCATACAGAAAAGCATTGATTTAGTCTCTAAATCCTACACAAATCTAAACAAAGAGGGATATAAGCTTACAGGCATAAAAAATCTAAAAAAGGGCTTAAAAGAGCTTACGGAGATGAAGTTTGAGGAATGGCAAGCTGCTTACACATCGCTTTTTATAGCAAACTTCCCCAAAACGCCCCTACACCCTTATGAATCCTTTTACAAAGAAGGAATTGTCGGTGGTGATATATCGGAAATGCTGGACAGCATATACAAGTCATGCGGGCTTGAGGTATTCGACGACAGGGAAATGCCAGATTACCTCGTCTTCGAATTGGAGTTTGCGTCGTTTTTAATAGAAAACGATAAAACCTGTAAGCCCTTGTTTGAGGAGTTCTTTTTTAATCACCTATTTGATTGGGTGCCTAACTTCTTTGAAGATGTCATAAACTTCGAAGGCTCGCCCCTCTTTTACAAAGCTTTAAGTGAAATCGGATTGGCTTTCTTGAACAAAGAAAAGAAGGTTGTCAAGGAGTTTATTGATGAAGGATAAGGGTTATGTCCAGGTTTATACGGGCAACGGAAAGGGTAAGACAACGGCCGCAATTGGGCTTGCTGTGAGATCGGCTGGCGCGGGATACAAGGTTCTCTTTGCACAATTTGTCAAAGGCCAACCCTACAGTGAACACAAGGCTCTGGAAAGGTTTGAAAATATCACTGTAAAACAGTTCGGAAGAAAGGAATTCATACACTCAAAACCAAAAGAAGAGGATATCAAAAAAGCAAAAGAAGGTTACGAATTCGTCTATAATGCCTTAAAGAACGATGAATACGATGTTGTAATTTTGGATGAGGCAAACATAGCCGTGTTTTTCAACCTCTTTAGCGATGACGATCTGATTAAATTGATTGAGATTAAGCCTGAAAAAACGGAACTTGTTATAACGGGTAGATATGCAACGGAAAAGGTGATTGAAAAGGCAGATCTTGTAACAGAGATGAAGGAAATTAAACACTACTATCAAAAGGGCGTGCTGGCTCGAGAGGGAATAGAAAAGTAAAGAATGAAATTCATACCCATAAGGCTTAAGGTAATAAAGCCCTCGGAAAAACGGGGGTTTGACATATACACAATGGAAGACACAAAGCCCATACTTCTTTTGGGTAAAAATTCCCCACTTGATGAAGATTCCCCAATTTTAGAGTACAATTCAAATTTCATAGCTTTCATACCTGACAATCAACTCAAGGAGTTCAAAAACTTCATATCAAACAACGTAGATGACATACTAAACGATCCAAGCATGTCCCAGCAGAACAAGATGTATGCCATCTACGTATCAATGATTAACAACTTGGAAGAGTTAGTGAACACAAGAAATTTAAGCCTATGCTCCAAAGTTACAAAGGACGTTTCACGGTTCATTGCACATACAATAAACGACACAACGGCAATATCCATACTGCTATCATTCATAAGAAACGATGCATACAATCTGGCATTACACATGTTCAATGTGGGCGTATATGCGAGTATGCTGACAAAAAAATTACACCCAGAATTATCTAACAAGAAGTTAGAGGAAATCGCCAAAGGTTATTTCTTACACGATATTGGCATGCTGAAGATAGACAAGAAAATACTTTTAAAAAAAGGCAAATATACTGAAGAGGAGTTCAAAGAGATCAAGAAACATCCAGAATATGGCGTGGAAATATTGAGAAGGGATTTAAAGATCTTCTCACCCATAATCGAAAAGATAATACTTGAGCATCACGAAAGGAAAGACGGCTCTGGGTATCCATTCGGAAAAACAGAGATAAACGAATTTGCAAGGATCTGTTCGATGGCAGACATATTCGATGCAATTACATCTAAAAGGGATTACAAAGAGGAACTGCCAAAAACAACATTCGAGGCCTTAAAGGAAAATAAGGACTTTTTCATTAAAGAATTCGGAAGAGACAAATACGAGGCATTTATAAAGTGCTTCTACATACCCAAAAAGTAGCATGAAAGACACGCTTGAAATACTGCAATTCCAAGAACTCAAAAAGCTCATTGAAAAGCACATACAAACAACATACGGAAAAGAAAAATTAAAAAAGCTCGTTCCTGTCTTTGATATAGAAAAAGCAAAGAAAAACTATGAAATCCAGAATAGATTTTTTAGTTTCTTTCTTAAATGGGGTACATTCACTTTGGATGACATCTACATAAGCGATATAACAAAAGAAGCGCTGTATACCACTTTGGACGAAAAACAGCTCAAAGAGATAGGTGATTTTCTTGGTCAATTGAGGCAGATTGAGGATCAATTTTTGGAATGCGACAAAGAACTGTATGAGGAAAATCTGAGATTGGATATACCGTTTGAACTGTATCAAGAGATAACAAAATGTATAGACGAGCATGGCTTTTTAAAAGACACAGCATCTGCATATCTTTTTAACATCAGAGAAGAAAAGAAGTCGGTATCACAAAATATCAATAGGGTCTTAAAAAACCTTATGCACTCAAGACTTAAAGACGTCATTATGGACACAACGATCTTTTTGAAAAGATCACGCTATACTCTGCTTTTAAAACCCAATTTCAAGGAATACATTTCGGGCAGGATAATAGACGTGGGTAAAAGTGGCGGATTATTCGTTGAACCCGACGCCGTTTACAGCTTAAACAACGAACTTGAGGATTTAACTATAAAGGAAGAATCAGAAAGAAGGCGAATACTTGCAAACCTGACCCAGATGGTCAGAGAAAATATAAACCGCCTAAAATACAACGAGCAAAGAATAGCCTACCTCGATCTTTTTTTGGCCAAATTCTTCTATTCACGAAACCTGCCGGAATGCGACATAACATTCAAGGAAAAACCCGTCCTATTTGCAAAGCAGGCAAAACACCCAATACTTGCGGCCATTAAAGAGGATACAAAACCCGTTGATATAGATTTAAAAAATAACAAAAGCCTGATCATCACAGGGCCCAATACGGGCGGAAAAACGGTTTTTTTAAAAACGATAGGCCTCATAATCCTAAGCGTGTTCTCTAACATCCCCGTGAATGCACAAAGTGTGGAAATAGGTAACTTCGACAACGTATTTGCCATAATTGGCGACGAGCAGAACATATTCGAATCCTTAAGCGGTTTTTCTGCCAAAATTGAGTCCTTCAAAAGTGCATTCAAACAGGCAACAGAAAGGTCAATAATGTTAATCGATGAAATCGGATCAGGCACGTCGCCCGACGAGGGAGAGGCTGTGGCCTATGCAATAATAAATAAAACGCGTGAAAAATGCATGGTTTGCGCTACAACGCACTACAAAAGACTTGCCTACCTTTTGCAATCCGAGGGCTTGCCCGTCGCTGCATTTGAATTTGATACAAAGACGCTCTTACCCACGTATAAATTGCACTACGGAAAGGTGGGTAAAAGCTACGGCATAGAGATACTGAAGAGTTTAAATGTGAACAGTGAAATTGTAAACGCAGCCTTAGAATACTACAAAAACCAAGAATCTACCCTATCAAAATTGGAAAAGGAACTGCACAAAACAATCGAACATTACGAAAAGAGGAAAAACGAGCTTTTGAGAATAAAAAAGAAATATTTAGAAATTCTGGACAAAGAGAAGGCAGAAAAAGAAAGACTGCTTAAGGAACTTGAAGTAGAAAAAGAAGAAAAGAGAAAGGAATACGAGGATCTACTTAAAGAACTTAGGGAAGAGATATCAAACATACTAAAGACAAAGAACGTGTCCAAAGCCCACAAAAAGCTCAACGAAATAAAAAAGCGCTCTGAAAACTTATTCAAAAAGGAAAGCGAAGATACGGGATTGGACAGTCAATTTGAGATTGGTTGCACAATAGAGTTTAACGGCATGAAAGGTAAATTGATAAAGGTAAAAAACAACAAGGCGACAATAGAAATTGAAGGCAAACTATTGGAAGTGCCCATATCGTCTGTTAAAAGGGTTGAAGAAGAGGAAGAAAAGAAGGATGTAAAAGTTTATTCGCCTAAAAGCTTAACAACACTTGAACTAAATCTTTTAGGTAAACGGAGAGACGAGGCGTACTATGAGCTTTTGAGATTTATAGATTCTCTTGTTTTGGATAACGTCAAAAGGGCGAGGGTCATACATGGGCTCGGCAGTGGCATTTTGAAGGAGATGGTGAGAGAAACGCTTAAAAGCTTACCCCACGTTAAAAACTTTTACCCTGCATCACCCCAAGAGGGTGGAGATGGTGCAACGATTGTGGAATTGAAATAGCCTAAAGCAGATTATTTTTGTATAATTTCAAACATGAAAGATATCGTTGAGGAAATTAAAAGGCGTGTCGATATAGTGGAGTTTATATCCCAATACGTACCGCTCAAAAAGAGGGGCTCAAACTACTTTGGCCTCTGCCCATTTCATTCTGAAAAAACACCGTCGTTTTCCGTTAATCCGAAGGGTAACTTCTTTCACTGCTTTGGATGCGGGGCAAGTGGAGATGTGATAACATTTTTAATGAAAATTGAAAACATGGATTTTTTAGACGCAGTCAAAGAGCTTGCAAGAAGGTACAATATTCCGATTAATTTAAAAGAAAGGGCAAATACAGATCCGCTAAAGGAGATACACAAGATTGCAGCGGACTACTTTAAAGAGAAGCTGTTGGCAAATAAAGAGGCGTTGAAGTACTTGGAAAAACGGCGCATAAATGAAGAGGCGATAGAGAAATTCTCATTGGGTTTTGCGCCAAACAGCTCAGAACTTGAAAAGATTTTACTCTCTAAAGGCTTCTCCAAAAGTGACCTGATAAGAAGTGGCATATTTATTCAAACATCGCGGGGCTTATTCAACAGGTTTGTGGACCGTATCATATTTCCCATAAAGAACGAAAGTGGAGAGGTGGTTGCCTTTGGTGGAAGGATAACAACGAATGATAAAAACAAGGCAAAGTACTTAAATTCGCCAGAAACACCCATATTCTCAAAGCAAAGGATACTCTACGGACTTGATACGGCAAAGGAAGAGGCAAGGAAAACAAACAGCATCATTTTAACAGAGGGTTATATGGACTGCATAAGGCTTAAGCTTGAGGGTTTCGAAAACACCGTAGCAACCTTAGGAACGGCCCTTTCAAAATTCCATGCAGCGACCATCTCAAGGTATGCGGAAAAGATCTTTTTAAACTACGATGCCGATGAAGCAGGCTTTAAAGCAATGGTGAGGAGTGCACCGACGATCCTTTCATCGAAACTAAAGCCATTTGTCGTTGTTTTGGAAAAGGGTGAAGACCCCGATAGCTTCTTAGTCAACAACGGCAGGGAAAAATATGCAGAAAAATTGAACAGCGCAAAGGAGTACTTCGATTATCTCATTGATTTTTTGAAAAACAAGTACAACATGGAAGACCCACATGAAAAGGTAAAGGCTATAGAGGAGATCAAACCTATACTAAACAGCATCTACGACCCATTGATCAAAGCAACATACACAACCAAAGCTTCAAAAACTTTTAACGTCTCAGAAAACGCATTTTTGGTTAGAAACTCCTCCTTTGACTTTCTTTCATCCATAAGCAAGGAGGATGCCTTTTTGAGCATAATAATGAAGGATATTGAACTGTTGTCATGGGTAGAGGATTTAGACAAATTCGGCGAAAACTTTGAAGGGCTGCACAGAAGCATATACTTTAAGTTGG
>WFQR01000069.1 GCA_015486955.1 Hippea sp.
AAAATAGACAGCACACAATAGCTACAGTCAATATGTATGTGCTTTTGCCCAGTGATTTTAAAGGTACACACATGAGCAGGTTTGTTGAGGTTTTGAATGAGAATAAGGATTGTATAGATATTAGAAGGGTAGGCAAGATTCTAAAGGAATTGAGGGAGCGGTTAAATGCCAAGAAGTCTTATATAGAGTTGGAGTTTCCCTATTTTATTGAGAAGGAAGCACCTGTTACCCGGATTAAATCGTTGATGAGTTATGACTGTAAGGTCGAGGCAAGTGGAGATGACAAGGACCATGAGATAATAACATTGACCGTTGCCGTCCCCGTAACGAGTCTGTGTCCTTGCTCGAAGGAGATTAGCGAATACGGTGCGCATAACCAAAGGGGAATAGTGAGGATTAGTGCCCAATTGAAGGATTTTGTATGGATTGAGGAGTTGGTTGAGGTCGCCGAAAGCTCGGCAAGTTGCGATATATACGCTTTGCTTAAAAGACCTGACGAAAAGTTTGTCACAGAGAAAGCCTACGATAATCCCATGTTCGTTGAGGATATTGCAAGAAACGTCACTTTAAAACTCCAGGAAGACAGAAGAATTGAGCACTTTAGCGTAGAAGTTGAGAATTTTGAGAGCATACACAATCACAATGCATATGCATTTATAAGCAGATAGACTTGATTTATTTTTTGGGTTTTGGTATTATCGTTTACGTAAATGATGTTATTTAGGAGGTTAACTATGAAAAGGATGATTTTATCGCTTATTTTATTCACATTTTTGATTGGATTAACTATTAGTTCAAAAGCGGTAACTTTCGTTGGTGTCAACATACCAAACAGCGTGCAGGTTGATAATGAAACACTTAATCTCAATGGTTACGGAATAAGGTATTTTAAGTTGCTGTTTATTAAGGTAAAGGTGTATGTAGGTTATCTCTACAGCGATATTAAACAAATAAAGTCTGCAGATGAGCTGATTAAAAATAGTGGACCTAAGGTTATAGTTATGCACTTTTTGCATACCGTTAAGGCTAAACAGATAAGAGACACGTTCGTTAAAGACTTCAAGCACAACTTTAAGAAAATTCTTGGAACAGATGTTGAGAAGGAATTCTTGGATTTGTTTAAAAAGAACGTTAAACCGGGTGATGAGGTAAAATTGGTTTTCCATAAAAACGGAGATTTATGTGTTTTTTATAATGATAGCAAGGCGGGATGTGTAAGCTCTTCCAAATTATTGCAAAAAGCTGTTTTAATGGCATATTTTGGACCACATCCATATTCTAAAGATCTGAAGAATCAAATGCTCGGTTTAGAAAAGGCTGAGTAAATGTTAAAAGCTTTGTATAAAAAAAATAAAATCTGTGAAATAGGAGGAATAAATGCCTGTAAGGACGTTTGATGAATTTTTTAACAGAATTAAAAAGATGAGAAGAAACGTTTATATGAACGGAGAAAAGGTTGGTAGGGATGATGAGAGACTGGCGGGTCAGCTTAGGGTTATTAAGGAAACATACGATAGGGCAAACGATCCGGAGTACGAAGGTATTTGTACTGCTATATCCCATCTAAACGGTGAAAAAATTAATAGGTTTACCCATATACACCAAACAAAAGAAGACTTATTGAAGAAACAACTTATGACAAGGCTTCTTGCGCATAGGGTTGGCGGATGTATTATGAGGTGCATGGGCGTTGATGCCATGAATGCCTTATCTGTAGTTACCTACGAAATGGATCAAATGTTGGGAACAGAAACTTATAAAAACTTTTTAAATTATCTTAAATATTTTCAAGAGAATGACATAACTGCAAATTGTGCACAAACAGATCCAAAAGGACATAGGCTTAAGAGACCACATGAGCAAAAGGACCCCGATATGTATTTGAGAATTGTTGAGAGTAGAAGCGACGGAATTGTTGTTAGAGGTGCAAAGATAGACAACACAACTGCGCCCGTTAGTGATGAAATAATTGTTGTTCCTACAAGGTTTATGACGGATAAGGACAACGAGTACGCCGTATCTTTTGCAATTCCTGCTGATGCCGAAGGAATAAAACTGTTGACGCGACCTGCCAATCATTTCAAGAGGAAATATTTAAAGGCCCCTATAGCCGAGATGGGGGATGCCGAATCTTTTACGATTTTTGATGATGTTTTTGTGCCTCGTGAAAGGGTGTTTTTGGATGGTAAAGGTGATCCGAGACAAACGGCCTTTGCTGGGTTTTTAGCACTTTTGTTTGCCCATTTCCACAGGCATTCATATACGGGTTGCAAGCCTGCCGTATCTGAGATATTAGCCAGTGCTGCGGCTTTGGTGGCAGAGTACAATGGAATAGAGAAAGAGTACCATGTTAGGGAGAAAATATCGCATTTAATAGGAACAGCAGAACTGGTTTACGCAGCAGGTCAAGCTAGTGCTTATAGAGCGGAGAGGGCTGGTTCTGGAACGCAGATTCCGGATGAAGTTCTTACTAACGCTGGCAGAAGGTTGGCGGGTGAGGAGATATATAACGAATACAAAATAGTTGCTGATCTTGCCGGAGGGCTTTGTGCTACTATGCCTTTTGAAGAAGAATTTTTTGCAGAGGAGACAAAAGATTTAGCGAACAAGTATTTGATTAGGAATCCAGAAATTTCTGCTGAGAATCACCATAGGTGCTTTAGAGGTTTAGAAAATCTTTTGGTTTCGGATTTCGCAGGTGTTATGCAGGTTGCTGGACTTCACGGAGGAGGTTCTCCTCAACTTGAGACTATAACCATGATGCAGAGATATGACCTGGAAAGTTTGAAAAGTATAGCCAAGTACCTGTTTGGTATAGAGGATGAGTTACCAAAATATATAAGGGAAACTGTAACTCCAAGAAAGCAACTTGAAAGATTTAGAGAGATGTACGGAATAAAAAAATCTAAGAAGTAATTGTATATAAGTCGAGAGGGTTGGTATGGCAATTAGTAGAATGTTCGATTTGAATGGGAAGGTTGCTTTAATAACCGGGGGATATAAAGGTATCGGAGGTGTATTTAGCCGTGTTTTATCCGAGGCAGGTGCGGATGTAGTGATCGCAGCAAGAAATAAAGATGCCTGTAAAAAAACGGCAGAGGAATTAAGGGATAAATATAATATCAATGCAACGGGGCGTTATGTTAATGTGGCATCGAAAGAGAGTGTGAAAGAGCTTTTATCTTTTATAGAAGAGGAATTTGGAAAAATAGACATACTCGTTAACGCTGCCGGTATTTCCGGCGTTGAGAAACCTACGGTGGAATTGACTGAAGAAGAGTTTGATCGGGTATTCAATGTTGATTTCAAAGGTACTTTGTTTTGCTCCCAGGAGGCCGCTAAAATAATGATAAAACAGAAAAGCGGAAAGATAATCAATGTATCATCCTTAGGTGGAAAATTCGCTATACCCAACCTAACTTCATATAGCGTGAGTAAAGCTGGGGTGCTACAGTTAACAAAAGCTATGGCTTTAGAGTTAGCCAGGTACAATATACAGGTTAATGCCCTTTGTCCGGGTTACTTTTTGACAGACATGAATAGGGATTTTTTTGAAAGCGATAGAGGTAAACAGTATATAAAGGAACGTATCCCTATAAGAAGGGTTGGTCGACTTGAGGAACTTGAAACTACGGCACTGTATTTAGCGACTGCACCGCCATTCTTAACTGGTACAGAAATCATAATAGATGGTGCTCAAAGTATAATATAGAAGAGGAATTAAAATGATCGAAAAAGGAAATATAGGGAATGGGATTATTTATCTGGCACTCAATAGACCGAGCAAACTCAATGCTTTCAATGTTGAGATGTTTAAAGAAATTGCAAAAACTGTAAAGAGTGTAGACGAAGATGACAGCATCTCTGTGGTTATTGTTAAAGGAAAAGGGGGGAACTTTTCCTCAGGTTTAGATTTTTTTGACTTATTAAATTATGCAAGCTCAAATAAAGATTTTGATTTGTGGAATCATATCACATTTATGCAAGATGCATTTTTGTCAATTTATAACTCTGAAAAGGTATATATTGCCGCTATTGATGGATACTGCTTGGGTGCTGGTTTGGATTTGGCATCGGCATGCGATCTAAGGATTGCAACGAATAGAACAAAGTTTTCCATTGCCGAAACAAAACTGGGAATAGTCGCAGATTTGGGTGTTTTACAGCACTTGGTAAGGATAGTTGGTGAACAGGTCGTTAAGTACTGGGCTTATACATCGCGTGTTTTTGGAGCTGAAGAGGCATTCGATGCTGGTTTGATATTGGATATTTGCGAGACAGAGGAAGAACTTGATGAAGTAAGCGGAAATTTAGCCAAAAGCATAGCAAAGAATCCCAAAAAAGCCGTTATGAATACGAAAAAAAGCATAAATCACAGTTTTTTTAATCCACTGTTAGAATCGTTAAGATTTACAGGAAAGCTAAATCTTGACCTTGATATAGAAAAATTAATGGAGCGTTTTAAAAAAGGTTTAAAATAACCTTTTAACTATACTTAATTTAGCTGCACTGTAGGGAGGGTATCTTAAAGGAAACTCTACGTAGGTTTTCCTTTCCATAACGGCTCTTTTTTGTGTGAACTCGTCAAATGAATATTTTCCGTGATATTTACCCATACCACTTTCGCCTATGCCTCCAAATGGCAGATAGCTGCTGGATAGGTGTATCAGTGTATCATTGATTGTTACACCACCCGACTGTATATCGTTGAGCACCCTTTCCTTTTGTTTGTTGGATTCTGTGAAAACGTAAAGCGCCAAAGGTTTCGGTTTAGATTTTATGTAATCCCTTATTCTTTTGTAGTTTTCGAATTTTAAGATAGGGAGTATAGGGCCAAAGATTTCTTCTTCCATCACACGGCTATTTTCTTGAGCTTCTACTACTGTTGGGTAAATAAAAAGCTTGTTTTCGTTATAATTGCCACCAAAGATGACGTGGCTTTCTTTGATTAACTCCATGAGTCTTTCGAAATGTCTTCTGTTTATGATTTTAGAATAGTGTTTGTGCAAATTTTTCACACTCGAGTATTTTTTTACTTCTTCTAATATTGCCTTTTTAAAGGTTTCATAAACACTTTCTTCAATACAGACATAATCCGGTGCCACACAGGTTTGGCCCGCGTTGAAGAACTTACCCCAAACAATGCGCTTGGCAGCCATTCTTATATTTGCATCGCCCAAAACTATGACAGGGCTTTTGCCGCCCAGCTCGAGTGTCACTGGAGTTAAATGTTCAGCCGCTTTTTTCATCACGATCTTTCCAACTTCTGAATTTCCCGTGAAAAATATCTTGTCAAATTTTATATTTAATAGCTTCTCTGATATATTTTTGTCTCCTTCTACCACAGATATATATTCATCGTTAAAGGTTTCAGATATTAACTGTTTTATAGCTTTTGAGGTTGCTGGTGCATATTCAGATGGCTTTATGATGGCCGTATTTCCACCAGCTATTGCGCCAATGAGCGGCATTATTGATAAATGGAATGGATAGTTCCAGGGACTGAATATTAACGTCACGCCATAAGGTTGATGATAGATGTGGCTTGTTGCGGGAAAATTTACAATGTCTGTTGGAACCTTTATCGGTTTTGTCCATTCTTTTAAGTGATCTATCACGAAGTCTATTTCCTTTAATACAAATCCAATTTCTCCAACAAATGCCTCAAATTTTGGCTTATTCAGGTCCTCTTTAAGTGCTCTGTATATTTCTTTTTCGTGTTTTTTTATTCCTTTTTTTAGTTTTTTTAGTGATGACAGCCTAAAAGCCAGATCCACAGTTTTCCCACTCTCAAAAAATTTTCTCTGCTTTAGCACCAATTCTTTTATCTTTTCCATTTTTCAGCCTCCTTACATTAAAAATTTATTTGAATTTAACGTGAAAGTCAATATAATTAATGTATGTGTAAGTTAATTAAAAGTAAAGTTTTGGTTTTAAAGATTTTGCTTGACGTTTTTGAAAAAGCCCTTGTTTTTCTCTTTCTTGATGACGCAGAGTTTAAAAAAATGTTACTTAAAGCTGATGTAGACTGTTTTACAATTAGGGTATTGAAGACCGATTTTTTAGTTAATGTTACGATAAAAAGGGATGGTTTATTTGTCGATAAATCGAAGAGTAAGTGCGAATTAGAGATAATTTTTAAAGATCTTTGCACGGCTTTTAAGACTTTTTCAGGTTTGATTTCTCTTGAGGAGGCCTTTGCCCAAAAAGGTGTCATTTTAAAGGGTTCAATTGCCAAAGCTTTAACAGTGACAAGGGCCATAAAAAGGCTTCAAACTTTAGTTTTTCCTGATATTTGGATAAAGAGAGTTTTAAAGAATTTCAAGGGTACAAGTATGCCTGAGAAGCTTGTGTTTTATAAATTCTACTACTATTATCTAAAAAATTTAGGGAGATGAATATGTTTGTCGAGTTTATTGTTCCCACAAAGATAATAACAGGCGTGGATGCTATTTTTAGATTGCCCTACGAGCTTGAATTAAGGGATGTTAAAAAGCCTATTTTGCTTACAGATCAGGGTATATTATCCGCGGGTATCTATGATTTGGTAAAACAGGCTTTTGATGAATATAAGTTTGATTTACAAGTTGTTTATAGCGATATACCGCTTGAAACCTCTGTTGATTCAGTTAAGGAAGCTTACAGGCTTTTTATAAGTGAAAATTGTGATGCGATAATTGCTCTTGGTGGTGGTAGTGTCATAGATACGGGGAAGGCGTTAAGGATGATGGTTTCTGAGGGTACGGATGATTTAATTGCCCTATCCGGTGCAGATAACATTACAAAGAAGGGTGTTACTTTTGTTGCTATACCCACAACAGCCGGCACAGGCTCTGAAGTTACGGGCGTTGCCGTTATTTTTGACAAACTATCCAACTCGAAAATAGCCTTTGCTTCTGATTTTTTAATCCCCGATGTCGCCGTTTTGGATCCTGAATTAACCGTTTCCATGCCAAAAAAATTGACTGCAGCAAGTGGTATGGATGCTTTAAGCCATGCGATAGAGGCGTATATTGGTATTCAATCCAATGAGATAAGTAAGGCTTTAGCTTTCAGATCTACTAAATTGATATTTGATAATTTGATCAATGCAATTATGGATGGAAAAGATAGAAATGCAAGGTTTAATATGCTGATGGCTTCACCCATGGCGGGTATGGCTTTTTCAAACAGTATGGTGGGTATTGTCCACAGCCTTGCCCATGCTGCTGGTGCGGTCTTGCATATTCCACACGGCGTTGCGATTTCCCTATTTTTGTTAGCAGGATTAAAGGAAAATCTCGATAGATCAAAAGGTGATTTTTCAGAGCTTTTGAATGCTGTAAGGTGTGATTTTTTGGGTAGTGAGGATGAAAGGGCAGAGGAGTTTCTAAATGCCGTTAGTGACCTATTGAAAGAGGTTAGATGTCTATCAGGTTTACCGTCTGGTCTTCTTGAGGTTGGTTATAAACCTGAATTTGAGGGCAGAATTATTGAGCTTGCCCTGACTGATGGGTCAAGTATATTCAGCAAGGTTGAGCTGACAGAAGAGGTGGCACGTAGGATGATCAAAGCTTCACTGTGATAACCCTATGAGTGCTGCCCCAAAGGCTCCCATGATTTGTGGATTTTCAGGTATCATTGGCTTTTCGCCTAATTCCTCTTCAAGCATCTTCACCACGGCTTTGTTTTTTGCTACGCCCCCCGATAGCATCAACGGTGGATTGAACCCCACAGCGTAGATCATAGAGGTGATCCTTTTTACCATTGCCCTGTGAAGGCCTTTTATCACGTGCTCAAGCTTCTGACCCCTTGAGAGGTGTGATATAACTTCGCTCTCTGCAAAAACTGCACAGGTGCTTGAAATTTTGACTTCACCGTCACTATTTAATGCAAGTTCAGCCATCTTCTCCGTAGGGATTTTTAACCGCCAGGCTGTGTTTTCTAAAAACCTTCCTGTTCCGGAAGCACATTTGTCGTTCATTATAAAATCAATCACTTTGCCGTTTTTTGAAATCAGTATAACTTTATTGTCCTGGCCTCCAATGTCAACTGCTGTTCCGCCGGTTTTGAAGTATTCGTATATGCCTTTTGCATGGCATGTGATCTCTGTTACCTTTTTATCTGCCTTTATTAGATTGCTGCCATAACCTGTCGCCACGATTTTTGAGCTTTCTATATCGTAATTTTCCTTTAATTTATTAAGAACGCGTTCTGTCTGCTCTTCAACCTTTGGATCTGCGTCTTCAACGATACTGAACAGTATCTTTCCCTTTTCGTTTACTCCCACTATCTTGAGTGTTGTTGAACCTGCATCAATGCCAATGGACTTGACCGTTTCCATCAATCCATCATCTCCATAAAGGCTTTCAGTCTTGATTTTATCTGTTCATCTGCAAATGCACGTGGGTCATTGTGGTCTGCTTCAAGCAAAAGTGCCGCAACGCCGAGTTCGTTTAATAGCTTTAATCGTTGATCCATCTGACCGACGGAATAGGGTTTGCACGATCTGTCCGAGTGCAATATTGCCCCATCCAAGTCAAATTCTTTAACCATCGTTTCCATTGTTTTTAGTTTGTGGCCCGTTCCCCTGTTTAATATTGGATAGACGTAGGTTTTTGCCATTGATTCAATGGGTCTTTCTATATCCATCATGGGTGCGAGCTCTCCCCATGCATTCGTATATGTCGATGCAACAACGGAGACACCGTTTTCTGCCAAGAACTCGGATAAAAACCTAATTTTGTACCAAATGGGCAGATTGTCCCATAACACCCTTTTCCTTTCGTTCTTTACGGCACCTATACCATTTTTGATCCTTTCCCTGATTTCGTCTAACATTTTGGAATAGAAATCCACCGTTTCTGGATCTCCCCGTTTTTCAACTATTGGTGCCATGTGTATAAACTGGTCAAACACGGATATGGGAGCGGGCTTATTTTTATTGGCGTTCATAATTTCAAGCCATAATTCTGCTGCCATCTTGCTGAGTCTAACGACCTCTTTTAGTTTTGAAAAACTCAGGCTTTTTCCAGCCACCTTTTCGGATACCTCAATTGATGCCTCAAGTTGTTTTTTTACATATTCGATATCGTGTTTTTTTGCTTCGTCATAGACAAACGGTGTATCTATAACGATCAGTGGGACTTTGTAGTATTCTGCCAAAACCCTGTACCAATAAAGCACCGTTTGGCAGATATTTGTGCAGCAAAGTAGGAGGTCTGGCTTTGGAAGTTTGCCAACAGGCGTTTTTTTGCTTAACGTGGCACCAATGTCTGTTCTTGCGTATGAACAGATGTCAATGGAGTAACCCTTTTTCTCTGCCTCTTCGGAGATTTCTAAAGCTACTTTCCTTGCACCACAAAGGGCGCCGTGATTTTCAGGGTATAGTATGTAGAAGCCAAGGGCTTTGAGTATCTCAATTGGTGCCCCGCTTGTTACCCATGCCACAGGTTTAACGCCACTGACGTATCGTCCTTCTAAGTAGTGCTTTGCTATAATTTCCTTTGTGTAAACGCCTGTTCTAAGCGGCGGTGCAAGTATATCTGTTCGCCAGTTTTTCGGTGGTTTAAAATTTTTAAAGGCCTTTTTTGTGTTTAACTCGATCAGGAGTTTACCTGCTATTTTGTATGAAAAGATGTATTTGATCTTATCTTTAACATCCATTAGCTTAATTCCCTTATCATCTCAATGAAAGCCTTTATCCTTGTTATTGTCTGTTGGGGTAGGGGTTCGTTTATGTCGTTTTCAATGATCAGTGATCTTATTTGAGCTTTGCCAAGCTTTTCTTTCAATATGGGATGGTAGAAGTACTCTGGTTCACAGAACTTCACGTTATAAAAAATAACACCCTTTGCCGAGGTTAAATCCACCAGTGATTTTATGAATTCAAACCTCTCATCAAAACTGTTTCCCTTCGTTGGATCTGGAGGGCCATTAACAATGCGTTCCGCCATCCTTTCAAAGGGATCGCTGGAATTTCCCTCTTCGTAAACCCTTCTCATGCAGCAAGCCATATCATCAATGGCAACAAATGCGTCCATATCATCTATAACGTCGAGGATATCCATGGGTTCTGGTAAAAGTCCTGAAAGTACAATACCTGTTTTTTTGAGCTTGCCTTTAGAGGCGTGCAGCAGAGCATATTCAAGAATGCTTTTAAATTTATCGGGCGGTAGATATTCCCTCGACCTCAGAATTGTATAAAATTCCCTACTTGACAATGGCAGATTTCCCCTACTTTTGTAAAACTTGAGCACAAGCGTGTCTATCTCTTCTTCTGTTTTAATTTCTTCCATTAATCTTTCATTGTCGGGCTCAAATCCACAAAGCTGTGACAATTGTTTGTAAATCCTTTTCAGTTCATTTGCTAAAAATTCAACGTTTTCCTTGTTTTTCTCCCTTGGTAGGTATATTGTAACAAGCTCCTGCTTGGGTTTAATGAAGTCTTTAAAGATACTTCCAAGTCCCTGCAGCGAATCACAGGAATGTGGAACTACGATTAAGTCAACAATGTCTAAATAGCCTTCCAAATAGAACGATAACCCACTTTGAACAACACTGCATATATAGGATTGCAAATGTGCATTTGCCTTTCTTGTGTCCGTTTTTGGCGGTCCCCAAACCTCAACGGGTTGTATGTTAAAGGCCCTGAATAGTTCCCTTGAGTAGTGGATGGGATAAACGGCGGCAATTCTTTTGCCCTTGCTCTTTTCTTCCTCTATTACCTCTTTCCTTGTTGGTATTTTAACGTGAAGCATTGATTTTCTTTTGTATCTCCTCTTCCTTGAGTTTCTTTCTCAGTATCTTACCAATGGCACTCTTTGGCAGCGAATTTCTAAACTCTATCTCACTTGGTACTTTGTATGGGACAAGGTGCTTTCTAAAGAATTCCTTAAATTCCTCTTCTGTTGCCGTTACGCCGTCTTTTAAAACAATATAAACCTTTATTTTCTCGCCTTTGTAATCATCGGGAATACCCACTGTTATGCCCTCTTTTACCTTTGGGTGCATGTACAAGACTTCGTCAATTTCGCTTGGGAAGACGTTGAAGCCGCCGACGATAATTAGATCCTTTTTTCTGTCTGTAATGTAAAAATAACCCTCTTCGTCCATATAGCCGATATCTCCAGTGTACAACCAACCATCCCTTATTGCCTCTTCGGTTTCTTTACTTTTATTCAAATAGCCCAGCATTAGGGTAGGCGTCTTTAAAACGATTTCACCAATCTCATTCGGTTTAAGCACAGTTTTGCCGTCCTCCAACGACACAATCTTTGCATCCACATCCGGAAATGGTAAGCCTATGCTTCCTATCTTTTGTTTTCCGAGGTATGGGTTTGCCATTATTGCTGTTACGGCCTCGGTTAAACCGTATCCTTCAATAACCTTGCACTTTGCCTTTTTCTCAAAGTTTTCCTTTATGGCTTTTGTTAAAGGTGCAGCACCAACCCAAACGGCCTTGAGGGATGTGAAATCGTATTTTTCGATATTTGGCAAATTTGACAAAGCCGTTAGAATTGTTGGAACTACAGCTGTCATTGTGGGTTTATACTTTTGTATATTTTTTGCCATTTCCTTAGCGTTAAAACGTGGCATAAGGACAATACTCATGCCGTTGAATATGGATGAGTTCATACACACATTCATTCCGTATCCGTGAAACATAGGTAATACAGCCAAAATTCTATCATCCGGTTTTAAGTGCCCCCAGCTTGATATTTGATGTACATTGGCTACAACTGCATAGTGGGATAGCATTATACCTTTTGCAACCCCCGTTGTTCCTCCTGAATAGATCAATACGGCAAGCGTATTGGGGTCTGTTTTTTCTTTGATAAGTTTTACCTTTGAATGTATCAAATCTTTTAAATTTTCCACCTTGTTTTTTATACCCTTGAGCTGCTTTTCTTCTTTGAACTTCATTATGATCTTCAATGGAAATGGCAGAAAATCCGATATGTAGCTTACAATCGGCTTTTTTAAATTTAATTTCTCAGAGATGTTTAAAGCCTTTTTTGCAAACTGTGGTATTGTGATAATGAGCTTTGCGCTGCTGTCAGAAACCTGGTAATTCAATTCGTTTTCAGTGTAAAGTGGGTTCAATGGCACTACCGTGCAGTTGGCTTTTAGGATGCCGTAGTAAGAGATGATATAACCAGGAAAATTTGGTAGTAAAAGTGCTACTCTGTCGCCTTTGCTTAAACCCATATTTTTGAGATTATACGCGAGGCTGTCTGAGAGTTCTTTGATCTGTTTGTAGGTGAGCGTGTTTCCGTAAAAGATGGTTAAAATATTGTTTGGGTATTTTTGTGCGGATCTATCCAACAGTTCATAAATGGGGTATCGAGGATAATCAATGCTCTTCGGTGTTTCGTTATCGTAAAAGTTAAGCCAGATCTTCTTGCTTCCTTCCATACAAAAATTAATCTACCATTTTTTATTAAATTTTTAAAGATAAAAAGTTTTTAGGCAATGTCAACTTTTTTGTGTCACCCCTTTTCCTGTTTAGTTCACTTAGTTTCCCCATCTTACTTAAAAGGCCTCCATCAGGTATTCTGAGTATCTTAGTTTCCTTGATGAATATTTCTCATCCTTGTCTTT
>WFQR01000070.1 GCA_015486955.1 Hippea sp.
AGTATCTCTTTGCCTCGTGGTAGACCTTGTCGTAGTACTTGGCAAACGTGTACGATGTTGCAACATGGCTGCCGAAAAAGTCGCAGCTAAATAGGATTTTGTCTTCTCTCAAATATGTGCTCATTGTCTCTGGCCAATGAACCCAAGGGGTTAAAATAAACTCAAGTGTTCTACCGCCCAGATCGATCGTATCGCCTTCGTCGACTATAGTGAATTTTTCTTCTGGTATATGCAGTAGATCCATTTCGAAATTTTTGCATTTTTCGTTCGTTACAAGCTTTGCTTCGGGATACATATCTAAGATCATTGGTATGCTTCCGGAGTGATCCTGTTCTGCATGGTTAGAAATTAAGTAATCTATCCTTTCAATACCCAAATCTTCCAAATTTTTCTTGAGCTCTTCGAATTTGTATGGCTCTACCGTATCAATGAGAGCTGTTTTTTCTTTGCCCTTAACGATGTAGGCGTTGTAGCTTGTGCCTTGTGGTGTTGGCACTATCTCATCAAACAATGTCCTATCCCAATCTATTGCACCGACGTTATATACTCCGTCGGTTAGTTTTTTAATCATCCTCTGTCACCTCCTCAAAGTCTTCTTTTGAAACCCCACACACTGGGCATGTCCAATCATCTGGCAAATTCTCAAATGGTGTCCCCGGGGCTATTCCATTATCTGGATCTCCCTTCTCTGGGTCATAAATGTAACCGCATACTGTACATCTGTACTTTTTCATTTCTTTTCCTCCTGAAATATTTTTATCCTCTTTTTTCTCCTCTTCAATGTATGTAGGTGCAGTCTTTGGTGATTTTCCATTTTTGACTTCATGGTAGTAAGCATACGTCATTGGCTCGGCACTGCTTAAAATACCGGCATCTGTTACCTCGCCGATAAATACCGTATGGGTGGATACATCAACTTTATTCACCACTTTTGCAACTAAGTATGCAACGCCGTTTTCCAAAACTACAGGAACCCCGTCGACCGTTTTGTAATCTACGCCCTCAAATTTGTTTGTGTCTCTGCCACTTTTAAATCCAAACTTGCCTATAAATTGCATGGGTGTCTCTTTTCTTAGCACAGTTGCAGAAAATAAGCCTGAACTTTCAATAAATTCGTGTGTCAAGTTCTGTTTGTTTATGCTGATGGCTATGGTTGCGGGCTGAGATGATATTTGAAATACCGTGTTTGCTATCTGCCCATTGTATTTACCATCTTTGACCGACGCAATGACGTAAAGTCCATAACTGAGTTTGTAAAATGCCTTTGGATCCATTCCTTCCTCCTATTTAAAAATTCTTTCTGTCTGTATTTGCCAAAAAACGAAGTCTAAATGTGATAGAGGTATGCCAATGCTATTTGCAAAGTCGCGCATCTTTTCCTCCGTTTCTATATACCTCTTTCGCGTTAATGTTTTCGGTAAAGTGTTAATAATTCCAAATTTCAAAAGAGCTTTTAAAATGTGCCTGTCAAGTATTGTTAAATCTTCACCTAAGCCTATATTCCTCAAAAAATGGCTTGCCTCTTTATAGCCTAAGCCTTTGACGTTTTTAACCAACCACTCCCTTGCTTCAAAGGGACTTTCAAATCCACTCAACATATCTACAATCTTTGGTTTTCCGTCTTTTACAAACAATCTCTGTGCATTTCTAATATACTTCGCTTTGTTATTTCTAAATCTAACCATCCTTAATTCATCTTTTAATATATTTTCTTTGGCCTCAAATAGCAAATTTTTTCTCTCTAAATTTTTTATGATTTCCCAAGCATTTTCAGCTTTGGATTGTGGCGTTAGAAGGCAGAACAGTAATTCTTTGTAAATATTTGTATCGTTTTTACTTTTCCATATCTGCTCAAATTCATGTAGCTTTTTTAAAATTTCAGGTTTTATTTTGTGGTAAGTTTCATAAATTAGGTTTTCCATTTCACAACCTTTCAGAAAAATTTTTTCATTTGATAAAAATTATACTCTATAAATTCACTTTGTCAAGTTTTGTGTTTAAAAAAATTACTCAGTTTGGTATTATCCTCAAGAGTTTTAAAAAAGGGGGAGGTTGTTATGGATAAGAAGGTCCTATTGAAAGAGGAAGATATACCCAAATTTTGGTATAATATTTTGCCCGATTTACCGACGCCTATTAAACCACCGTTAAACCCAGAAACCAAGAAGCCTTTAACGGCTGAGGATCTGAAGATATTCCCAAAAGCCATTATTGAACAAGAGATGAGCAACCAAAGGGAGATACCCATACCGGAAAAGGTCAGAGAGATTTACTCATTATGGAGACCTACACCGCTTGTTAGGGCTTTAAACCTCGAAAGGGCTCTTGGTACTCCGGCAAAGATCTATTTTAAAAACGAGTCCGTTTCGCCCGCTGGTTCTCACAAGCCTAACACGGCCGTTGCACAAGCATACTACAA
>WFQR01000071.1 GCA_015486955.1 Hippea sp.
AAAGACAGAGGCGCAAACCCAAACGGCGTTGTTTTGCCAAATGGAAGGATTATCCTAACGGTACTACCAATTGTAACACCCAACATCTTTGCCAATTCATAACCCAATACAACACCGCCACTTTTCAATGACCCTTTTACGATATACTTTGAAGCCGGATTGTTTTGATTTGCTTCTAAGCCATTTATTACAACTCCACTGGAATATCCATTTGCACTGATCATGCCCTGTGTAACAAGTAGTGGATAGACCAATTTCACACCTCGTAGGTGTAAAATGGTGTTCAAAAGCTTTTCGTTATAGGGGAAGACACCGCTTGTATTTTTCACCAAAACATGGGGATTGACATCGATAATCTTTTTTTCAAGCTCATTGTCGAAGCCATTCATTACGCCCATCACTATAATCAGGGCTGCAACACCTACGATGATGCCCAGCACAGACATCAGAGACGAAAATGATATGAACTTCTCTTTGCCTTTGGATGACTTTATGTACTTTAGGGCTAAAAACGTTTCAAAGTTCACTGCAATGGTTTAACCAACGCCTTTTGCAAAACCTCGTCCATTGTCTTTACGTAGTGGTATTTGAGTTTTCTGGACTTTATCTGGTTTTGAACTTCATTTGCGTCCTTTTTGTTATCGAAGGGTACGATTATATCGTAAATCCCTGCCCTCAACGCTGCGAGGGTCTTTTCCTTTAATCCACCTATCGGCAAGACCCTGCCCGTTAAAGTGATTTCTCCCGTCATAGCTATGTCGTGCCTGACCGGTATTCCCGTAAGACACGATATAATAGACGTTGCGATGGTTATTCCCGCACTCGGACCATCTTTAGGTACTGCACCCTCAGGAACGTGTATGTGTAGATCATATTTTTCATAGAAATCCTCTTCTAAGCCCAACTGTTTGTACCTACTACGTGCAAATGTGACTGCAGCCTGAGCCGATTCCTTCATAACATCACCCAAAGAACCTGTGAGGATCAACTTCCCTGAACCTTTAACCTTTTGGGATTCTATAAACAAGATCTCACCGCCAACAGGTGTCCATGCAAGGCCTGTAGCTATGCCCACGTAATCCTTATCCAATTTCTCCTCAACGTTAAACGGTGGAACGCCTAAGTATTTCGTAACGAGATTTGCCGTTATGTGGAATTCCTTTTGACGCGTACCTTCTGCTATCTTCCTTGCTATCTTCCTCAAAACTTTGGATATGGTTTTCTCTAAATTCCTGACGCCGGCCTCACGCGTGTAGTTTTCTATGATTTTTCGAACGGCGTTGTCTGTCCACGTGATTTTGTATTTTTCCAAACCGTGCTCTTTTGTCTGTTTGGGGATTATGTAACGCTTTGCTATACGCATTTTTTCTTCTGTTGTGTAGCCTGAGAGTCTAATAACCTCCATCCTATCCAAAAGTGGTGGTGGTATGGTCTCTGTCGTATTTGCCGTTGTTATAAAGAACACCTCGGATAGATCGAAAGGAACACCTAAATAGTGGTCTTCGAATTCGCTGTTCTGCTCTGGGTCTAAGGCTTCCAACAATGCGCTTGCCGGATCACCGCTAAAGTCCCTTGATAGTTTGTCTATCTCATCCAGTACAAAAACGGGGTTTTTAACACCGGCCTGTTTCAAGCCCTGTATGATCCTACCCGGCAAAGCCCCAACGTATGTTCTCCTGTGTCCCCTAATCTCGGCTTCATCCCTAACGCCGCCTAAAGAGATCCTCACCAGCTTCCTGTTTATGGCTCGGGCAATAGACTTTGCAAGTGATGTTTTGCCAACGCCTGGAGGACCAACAAAGCACAAGATAGGTCCTTTCATGTCCTTTTTGAGCTTCTTAACAGAGAGATACTCCAATATCCTCGTTTTAGCTTCTTTTATGTCATAATGATCCTCGTCCAATATCTTTTGAACCTTCCTTATATCTATCTTTTCCTCTGATCGCTTGTTCCACGGCATTGAGACCATCCAATCGAGGTATGTGCGGATGACGTTTGCCTCAGCCGAATCCGGATGCATCTTAGCCAACCTCGACAGCTGCTTTTCAGCTTCTTTTCGGGCAACCTCTGGCATCTTGGCCTTTTTGATCTTTTCCTTGAATTCCTCTATCTCGTCAGTTACATCGCTCTCGCCCAACTCTTTCTTAATGGCCTTTATCTGCTCCCTTAAGAAGTATTCCTTTTGTGTCTTTGATATCTCTTCTTTTGCCTGGTTCTGTATCTTTGTTTGAAGGGCAAGCAGCTGCAACTCTTTGTCTAAGATTTCGTTTAACCTTCTGAGTTTTACTTCTACTGAATCTATCTCCAATAGCTCTTGTGCAATCTGTGTTCTTAATTGTATGTTGCTTGCTATGATATCTGCGAATTTATCCGGTTCTTCTATGTTGTTTGCTATGACAACGATATCGTTTGGTATGTTTTTGTTGTAAGCCGCAAGCTGTTGCAGTTGATCCTTTATGGCCCTCATTAGGGCCTCTGTTTCCATCTCCTCGTATTCGCTTAATGGCATTATGTCGATCTTTTCTTCAACTTCGGCTTCTATATAAGGTTCAAACTGTTTAAATTCCTTTACCCTGACTTTCTTTAGTCCCTGAACCAAGACCTTTACCCTGCCGTCGGGCATTTTCAACATTCTTAAAATCAGACACGCCGTTCCCACATGGTACAGATCGTCGGCATTGGGCTCGTTGACCTCTGGTTTCTTCTGAGTCAGGGTAACGATAATTCTGTCCTTTGATAGGGCCTCATCTATAGCGCGAATGGAGAAATCCCTGCCCACGAACAGAGGAATTATCATATAGGGAAAAACCACCATATCTCTTAAAGCCAGTACGGGTAGTGTGTCTGGTAGTTTCATGATTTCCTGATTGTCGTTTTCAGCCATACTTTCACCTCTTCACAAGTGTTATCTTTAACAGTCCATTTTTGTAGTTTATATCTTTAACCCTTTCAATTTCAAAGGGCAATTCCATTCTTTTCTTGAAGTTTCCAAAAACCCTCTCTGCTCTCAAGTAGATGGCCTCTTGAGACATCTTTCTTTTCTTCGTTCCCAAGATCTCTATCTTTGACCCATCGATAATATTAATACTCAAGTGATTGAGGTCAAGATCTGTTATCTCCATCTCTATGTAAATGTAATTCCCATATTCACTAACATCGCATTGAGGTTCAAGTGTGTAATCGTGATTTAGAAGAAAGATGAGAACTTCCGTTATGGAGCTCATTTGTTGAATTCTTTTATCTCTTTTGTGTATTTGCTGTTTGGATACTTCTCTTTGAGTTCTTTGAAAAACTCTTCTGCCTCTTTCTTTTTGCCCAAAGCCCAGTAAACCTTACCCATCAAGTACAGCATCCCGTCGTTAAATTTGACATTTTTGAAGTGTTTATACATGTAATCGAGTCTATTTTCAGCTGCTTTGAATTCATCCAAATCAGCATAGAATTTAGCAACAAATAACTCGTGCTTGTAGAGTTCCTCGACGCACTGGGTTAAAAAGTAGTAAATTTTATCCCTGTATGGATTGTTGGGGTATTCTTTTAGCAAATCTAAAAACGCCTCTATAGCCTTTCTTACCGGTGTTGCATCCAACTTGTAGCCGTTGCGTGATTTGTACCAACTTAGGGCTATCTTGTACTTTGCATATACCACGTCTTTGCTTTTGGGGTAGAGCTTTATGAACTGCTTGTAGTAGTCCCTTGCAAGCATGTAGTCGCCCTTTGCGAAGTATACGTCTCCAAGAATGAGCGTGGCCCTCTTTGCGTAGACACTCCCTGGGTGTTGGGCGCTGATCATTGTTAAAGCATGTTCTGCTTCGTTGTAGTCGTGGTTTATGTAATCTTGAATGCCCTCGTTGTACCATTCAAAAGCCGGTTTTTCTACTTCATGGGGTATGATTTTCTTATGGGATGCACAACCTGTCAGTAAAAAAGCCAAAAAAATACCACCCACCCATATTATCTTTTTCATCTTTAAAAACACCTCAAAAATAGGCTCTTCAGATCAACCGCAGCCCGGAGAAATACCACTTGGATCGTCTGCCCAATCGTCGTCTTCCCAGGTTTTCTCTGATGCCTTTTTTATCGTTTCTTCTGTCTGCTGCTGATCCTTGTTTTTATCATCCATTACAACACCTCTTTAAATCTAACCCTCTTGACCACATCTTCACCGATGATTTCATTCACCCTCCTTACTATCTCCTGCTCCATAAATGACAATTCTTGACTAAACACAGGGTTCGGTGTTCCAACCCACACAACGCCGTTTTTGAAGCTTAAAATCTTAAGTTGATTGGACAGATCGCCAAACACATGCTTTAAAACCTCATATACACACTGACTTAACGTTAACCTTTCATATAAACCGCTCTTTGCAAGGTCGTTAAATATGATCTGGCCTACACTCTTTACCATGGCGTACCCGGGGGGATTTGAACCCCCAACCTTAAGATCCGGAGTCTTACGCTCTATCCAGCTTGAGCTACGGGCACCTCATTCTTTACCATTACAACCCAGTCTCTCTCGTTTTTCTTTAAAACGTTATCCACGGTGGCTTTCTTTGCAAAGGCAGCTTTTGCCACAACGGAGATGTCTTCATATCTATTGACGTAGACAAGCATGTAGTTGCCCTCTTTTACTGACTCCAGACCACTCTGCACCTTTTCGGTTATTATATCCTCAGATTTCCCTCTAACGTCCAGTTCCTTGTCAATGTTGAAGGTATCACTCTTTCCGTCCATTTTATACCCCCAAGCTTAATTTTCTGCGTTCCTCTTATATTTTCTATTAAACTTCTCAACCCTTCCCGTTTCATCCACTATCTTCTGTTTGCCGGTAAAGAACGGATGGCACTTTGAACACACCTGAACCGTAAGGTTTGGAACTGTTGAACGTGTAACTATTTCATTACCACACGCACATCTTATCGTTGTTACCTCATACTTTGGATGTAAACCCTTTTTCATCTGTTTTCACCCCTCAACCTAAATTTTTCCCGAGCAAGATTAACATAATTTCGTCATACAAGCAAACTAAATCTTAATGTTCAGCCGCTTGTAATTAAAAATAGGCTCCCTTTTCATCAAATTCAAGGATAAATTTACACCCTTTAGCTGATTTTTCAATTCCCTTTCCTTCTCTAAAAACATGTTCAAGGTCGATTCGTTTTTAAAGAACACGTTACAAGCTACAGAGCCGTTCGTATATATGCCGTCTATCTGTATCGTTCCCAGTTTCTTGTGTTTCCAAATCAACGTGATCTTAAAAGATTTACCGGACCTTCGATCCCCTTTGCTTTCCTTTTTTACATAGATCTCTTCTTGTTTTGAATTGATTACGAAAGGTATCTGAAAAAACAGGTTTTCGTTTGTGGGCTGTTTGTAGGTGATGCTTTTCAAGCCATCTTTTATGAGGTGCGCAAGCGTTTTCTGGCTGTTTTCATTGTTTTTCGATAACTCATCAACGAGTCTCTCTATGCCGTCTTTATCGAATTGTCGTTGTTTTACGAGTTTGTCTTCTAACTCTTTAATCAAATTCTCAAGTCCTTCTGATTTCACTATGCCCGCAAGTTTCGTTATCTGAACTATAGCTTTCAATCTATCGCCAGTAGAAAGTGCCTCTTTTAGCGTATTTATCGCCTGTTTTATGAGTTCGTTTTTATCTTCGATTATTATGGGTTGATTGTACTTAACGAAGTTTATTACGTCTTCTTCAGGTTCAACGATCTTCAGAACGATCTGGGGCGTTATTTGTTTTACCATTAGCTTTAGTTTGTTTGCTGTTATGGGTATATTCGATTGAGCTTCAAATAAGCTGTTTTTTATTTTGACCAAGTATTTCAGTTCACCCTTTTTCTCTATAACTTCTGCCTCAACAATTTGTTCCACCTTAAGCAGGTTTTGTATGTTTTTAAGGTCCGCTATCTTTAAATTCAGACTTGTCTTTGTTATGAGCACGCCACTATTCCCGGACACAGTTTTTTGATTTCGCCAAAATTCTTGTCTTTTAAGCTTTCCCAAAAGGGAAAGTCCCTGCATTGTTTTGGCCTTTTTGGATAGATTTCGCACCTATAGTTATCATCCAGAAACACGCACCTTTTCTCATTTTTTATCACCAAGTCAACAAGGGCAATCCTGCCGTTGACCTTCCTTGTGTAGAGCTTTAGGAATTCTTCTTTTTTTAGGGATAAAAACCCTGAAATATTCTCTATATCTTCGTCTGTTAAAAATACGTATCCTTCGCCTATACAACATTTGCCCTTGCATGTTTTACAAGCATTTTCATCAAAACAAAAATCAAATCCCTCTTTTTTAATCATTTTACGCCTATTTTAGGGCATATATCGTTTAAAGGACACCCGTCGCAGTTGGGCTTTCTGGCTTTGCACACCCTTCTTCCATGCAGTATCAAACCCGTATAGAAAACAATCCAATCCTCTTTCGGCACAGCTTTCTTTATGTCTTCTTCGATCCCTTCGGGATTCTCTGACTTTGAAATACCGAGTCTATAAGCCAGTCGTTTTACATGCGTATCAACGCCTATAGCCGGAATGCCGTATGCCATTGACAACAGGATGTTCGCCGTTTTTCTTCCAACACCCGGGAGTTTTGTTAATTCTTCAAGGCTTTTTGGCACTTCACCGTTAAAGTCCCTAACCAATATTTCAGATAAAGCCTTTAGATTTTTGCTTTTTGTGTTGTGCATGCTACATGATGATATGATTTTGTCTATCTCCTCTACAGGCGCTTCTGCTAAGTCCTTTGGCGTTGGATAGCGTTTAAACAGTTCTTTTGTGATGATATTTGTCCTTTTGTCTGTACACCGAGCAGAAAGAATTAGAGCCACCAAGAGTTCAAATGGGTTTGAAAAGTTCAACTCTACTGTCGGTTCTGGATACAGTTTTTTGATCCTTTCAACCAACTCTTTCATTTTTTGATTCCCTGTACGTGATTTTTATGGAGCAGCCCTTGAAGTTGAACAGGTTATACAGACTGTTCCTTACATAACGCTTGTAGTTTTCTTCGATTTCGTCTGGTCTGTTTGTAAAGATGACAAAGTGTGGAGGGTTTGTGTCCACCTGTGTCATGTACTTAAGCTTTACCTCTTTGCCCTTTCGTGAAAAGGGGGCATTCTGCCTAATTATGGAGTGGAGTTTTTCGTTTAATTCATGTGTTGGAATGCGTCTTGAACAGTTCTTGTAAACGTAGAGGATCTTGTTCAAGAGTTTATTTATATTTTTCCTCTCTGTAGCGCTTATTGACACGATTTCAGCGTAGTTTACAAACTGGAGTTCCCT
>WFQR01000072.1 GCA_015486955.1 Hippea sp.
ACGAGCAAAATATTTCACAATATATGTGGGAAACCGTTAATTTTTTATGTCATTAAGGCGTTAGAAAAATACAAGATCCACATCGTTTCAAGCAGGGACACAAAAGACACACTGAAAGAGATGTTTCCCTTTGCCGAAGTACACGTTCAAGAGGAGCAGAAAGGAACGGCTGATGCCCTTTCAAAAGCTATAGACCATATAAAATCAGACGCCTTTGCCGTTGTAAACGGAGATATGCCCTTGATCAAGCAAGAAGACTTTGATACGGGTTTCAGCTTGCTTAAGGCAAGAAACCTTGAATGTTTAATACTAACAGCCGTTTTGGAAAACCCTTACGGATACGGAAGAATTGTTAGGGAAGGCGGTGATCTTCTAATCGTTGAAGAGAAGGATGCAGATGATAGCGTAAAAAGAATCAAAGAGGTAAACAGCGGGATTTACATATTCGACACGAAAGCCGCGCTAAAAGCCCTGCCAAAAATAGAGAAAAACGAGAAGACTGGTGAGTACTACTTAACAGACATAATCAAATTTTTAAATAAGGTAGACACGTTGAACATAGATCCAGAGAACATGTTGGGTGTAAACACAAGGAAACAACTCAGTGAAGCAAGAAAAATCATGCAGCAGAGGATTATAGACAGATTTGAAAATGTAACATTTGTCGATCCTGAAAACACCTACGTTAACTACGATGTAGAAATAGGTGAAGACACTATAATCTTTCCCAATGTTCATCTAAAGGATAAAACAAAGATAGGAAAAGAGTGCGTAATTGAAAACGGTAGTGTAATAGAAAATTCTGTTATTAGGAACAACGTCCATATCAAGCCGTACTGCGTGATAGAAGAAAGCATCATTTGTGACAACTGCGAAATCGGTCCGTTTGCACACCTAAGACCGTTGACGGAACTTAAAAGCTGCGTGAGGATTGGCAACTTTGTTGAAACAAAGAAGGTAAAAATCGGCAAGAGAACAAAGGCAAGCCATTTGACCTATCTGGGCGATGCCATAATTGGCGAAGATGTAAACGTGGGCTGCGGAACGATAACGTGCAACTACGATGGATATCAAAAGAATGAAACCATAATAGGCGATAGGGTATTTATCGGGTCTGATGTCCAGCTTGTAGCACCGGTTAAAGTGGGTGATGATGCTTTAATTGCCGCAGGAACAACGGTTACAAAGGATGTAGAGCCATTTGCACTTGCCATTTCACGCGTACCCCAAGTAAACAAACCGGGGTGGGTAAAGAAATACCGTGAAACGATGGAAAAGAGAATGAAGGAGAAGAACAAAAAATAGATGCCTCCGTTTCTAAAACCCACCAAACAGGCAATAGAGGAAGGCGAATTAATATTCTATGCTGTAATTGTTGGTGTTATAACGGGATTTGGGGCTGTTGCCTTTTTGGTGGCTACACATTTTTTTAGCGTAAACCTTTTGCACAACATAGCAGGTTTTCCTCTTCACGAACCCCGCGGCGAACCGAAACTCTTTCACCACATCGAGAAGGCATTTTCACCGTTAAAGCTAATAGTAATCACCACTGTTGGTGGCTTGTTGTCTGGCATACTTGTCTACACATTTGCTCCTGAGGCAGAGGGACACGGAACAGATGCAGCAATAGAAGCCTATCACAGGAAAAACGGTATAATAAAGCCCATCGTTCCAATCATAAAGATGATAGCGTCGGCCATAACGCTGGGTAGTGGCGGTTCTGGTGGAAGGGAAGGACCAATAGCCCAGATTGGTGCAGGCTTTGGCTCTTTCTTTGCAACAAAACTGGGCTTAACGGAAAAAAAAAGAAGAATACTCCTGGCAAGCGGCATGGGTGCAGGAGTGGGAGCCATATTCCACGCACCTATGGCTGGCGCAATCTTTGCAAGCGAAGTACTCTATAGGGAACCAGAAATCGAAGGTGAGGTGTTCATATACACAATTGTGGCATCCATTGTAGCCTACTCTGTGTTTAGCATGTTCTTCGGCTGGCATCCACTGTTCTACACAAAAACATTTAAATTCACAAACCCAATAGAGTTTGTATCCTACGCCGTATTAGCCATAACGTGCGGACTATTCGCCATATTTTATGTGAAGGTCTTTTACGGTGTTAGAGACAAGATCTTCAAGAGAATACCCATAATACCGCACATAAAACCTGCCATAGGCGGGCTTATCGTAGGTTTAATTGGTGTTTTCGTACCAGATGCCATATCAACAGGTTACGGTGTTTTACAAGAGGCATTGGACGGCACAGTGACGGTAAAACTGTTGATCTTTGTTGCCGTCTTAAAGGTCTTCTCAACGGCCTTTACCATATCCAGCGGTGGAAGCGCGGGCGTATTCGGACCATCAATGGTTATCGGTGGTGCTTTAGGTGGTGCTGTTGGCCTAATCTTACAACACATATCGTCAAACTTGGTTAGCCAACCTGCCGCTTTTGTAATTGTGGGAATGGTAGGCTTTTTTACTGCGGCAGCCAATACACCATTTTCCACTATCGTTATGGTAACTGAAATGACGGGAAACTACCATTTGATCGTCCCATCCATTTGGACGGCTGCAATAAGCTACATAGTGGCACAGAAATGGACAATATACGAAAAACAGGAGAAGAATAGAAAGCTATCACCTGCCCATAGAACAGAGTTCTCAAAAGACATACTTGAAGACATAAAGATCAAAGACATAATATCAAAGGACTACGTTTGGGTATACCAAAGAACGCCTGTGAGAGAGGTATACGAAAAGCTAAAAAACAGTAACGACGACGCACTTTTGATGTTTGATGTAGACGGCAAGCTCAAAGGCATAATAACTATGCGTGTGCTCAAGACAATTTTAGGTGAAGAAGAGGAGATAATGGATTTCCTCTTGGCAAAAGATATAGCCAATGAAGACCTCATTACAACAACAGAAGAAGAAAATCTAAACAATTTATTGCACAAAATTGGTTTTAAGGACATAAGCATGATTCCCGTTGTAAAGGAAAACGACCCAGAATCCGTCGTTGGGGTGGTAAAAAGAAAGGACATACTAAAAGCCTACAGTGAGGCGATAGAAAGCATGAATGTTTGAAAAAAACACACTTTGGTGATATAAGGGAAGGGCTATGTGTGGAATTGTTGGGTATTCGGGAGAGAAAAAGGCGTTAGGCATATTACTATCGGGATTGCAATCACTTGAATACAGGGGATATGATTCAGCGGGTATATCCCTAAAAAAGGGCAAAAAGATAGAGACAATTAAGACAAAGGGAAAGGTTACGGATCTGATAACGTTGATTGCGGAAAGCAACATAGATACATCGGCCACGATAGGCATAGGTCATACACGCTGGGCCACACACGGTGCACCCTCAAGTACAAATGCACATCCACATTACACAGAACGTGTATCCGTTGTCCACAATGGAATTATAGAAAACTACAGAAACTTGGAAAAATTCTTAAAAGAGAAAAACATAAACAGAAGAACCGACACGGATACGGAAATCATAGCGCTTCTTTTGGATCTATACCTGAGCGAAGGTTTCGACTTTAAGAACGCGTTTTTTAAAACGGTAGAGATGCTAAAGGGGAGTTTTGCCATAGCGGCAATCTCAAAGGACTTCGATTACATGATGCTTGCAAAACATGAAAGCCCACTCGTCATAGGCCTATCTAACAACGAAACGTATATTGCAAGTGATGTTTCGGCTTTGATCGAGTACACACACGACTTTATATTCTTAGAAGATGGAGATATAGCACTTATAGACAAAGGCAACGTAACTATTTGGGATAAAGATAAAAAAGAGACTAAGAGGCAACCGACACAGATCGACTGGAGTAAAGAGAAAGCACAGAAGGGCGGATATAAGCACTTCATGCTCAAAGAGATCGCAGAAGAGGATGAGGCCGTTAGAAACACGATCCAATCGCGCATTGATGAAGATGGCAATGTTTTTTTGGATGAGGAGATCTCAATAAGCAAGGAATTCTTAAAAAACCTCGATAGAATAACAATTGTAGCCTGTGGAACGAGCTTTTATGCGGGACTTACAGCAAAACCCATCATAGAAAAGTACACGGGTATAAAGGTTGATGTAGAGATTGGCAGCGAGTTCAGATACTACAACTACCTGTACTCAAAGAACAACCTGTTTATAGCAATTTCACAATCAGGCGAGACAGCTGACACAAAAGAGCCACTTAAGATGGCAAAAAGCAAGGGCATAAAGACGCTTTCCATTGTAAATGTGAAAGAGAGTGCCATTGCAAGGCTATCTGATTCGTGCATCTATACACTGGCAGGTCCTGAGATAAGCGTTGCATCGACAAAGGCATTCACAAGTCAATTGGCTGTCCTTTACATGCTTGCATTCTACATAGCCCAACTCAAGGGCAAGGACTTAAAACCACAAGCTAAACAGCTTTTAAAGATACCATCATTAATCAAACAGACATTTGATAAAACGCAAGATAAAACAAAAGAACTTGCAGACAAGTATTACAACTACCAAGATTTTTTGTACTTGGGCAGGGGTATATGTTATCCCCTTGCTTTGGAAGGTGCTTTGAAGTTAAAAGAGATCTCATACATTCACGCAGAAGGCTACCCTGCAGGTGAAATGAAGCACGGTCCAATTGCGCTGATTGATGAAAACACGCCAACAGTTGTCGTTGCACATCCAGAGGAACCACTTTATTCGAAAAGTCTATCCAATTGCGAGGAGATAAAGTCACGCCACGGTAAGATAATACTTGTAAGTAACAAACAATCAGATATCGTTGACGATTTCATAGAAGTACCTAAAGTGGATTACGACTTTGCTCCATTTGTTTACATCATTCCCTTGCAGCTGTTCGCCTACTACGTTGCACTATTTAGGGGAAACGACATAGACCAGCCGAGAAATTTGGCAAAGAGTGTTACGGTAGAATGAAGGTTTCCGCACTATCCGAATTGATGTTTGTCATAAAAAACCTCAGACGCTCACAAACAAGCAAGATGTTGATCTATGCCTCAATTGTGGGCGTGCTGGCAGGATTGGGAGCTATAGCGTTCTTTATCCTCCTTGATCTCACATCCGTAACGTTAATGAATCACATAGCTGGTTTCCCTTTGAGCCATCCAACAAACGAAGAACCATTACTTCCCCTTGTTCATAAACCATTCAATCGCATAGCGTTTTTAATTATCATCACGGTAGGTGGATTTATCAGCGGTCTCTTTATCCACCTTTTGGCCGAAGAGACAAAGGGTGGAGGAACAGGAGAGGTTATAAAGGCCTATCACAATAACAAACCCATAAGAAAACGCGTGCCGTTTGTTAAGCTTTTGGTATCGGTTATATCCTTAGGCGTAGGTGGTGCAGGCGGAAGGGAAGGACCTGCTGCACAGATTGGTGCCGGTTTTGGCTATCAAATAGGAAAGCTCTTCCATCTTTCTGATAGGGACAAAAGAATATTGATGCTTGCAGGCCTTGCTGGCGGCGTAGGCGCCATATTTAGAAGCCCAATGGGTGCCGCTATTTACGCCGTTGAGGTGCTGTATCAAGACATCGACTTTGAATACGAAGCACTGCTTCCTGCTGCTATATCTTCCATTATTGCTTACTCCATCTTTTCTGCCAAATTTGGTTGGGTGCACATGTTCTCAACACCCATAATGAAATTCAACAACATCTATGAATTTATCTCATATACAATCTTAGCACTCGTGTGTTCCTTTAGTGCTATAATCTTCATTAACATCTTTAACAAAACCAACGAGACATTTTCAAAGATCAAAACTCCACTTTACATAAAAACGGCACTGGGCGGATTTATTGTGGGTTTATTTGCTATGATCATACCCGATGCAGCAGGCATGGGCTACGGCATTATGCAAAAGGCATTTTTAAACAAAACAGCCTTTACAATTCTTTTGCTCTTGGGCTTCATAAGAATGATAACCACGTCTGTAACACTGGGAAGCGGAAACTCCGTTGGACTATTTGCACCCACGTTGGTCATCGGAACGGCTATTGGTGGTGGTATAGGTGGACTGCTTAAACACCTATCTCCGTTTTTGGTAAACAATCCAGCATCATTCGCCATCGTGGGAATGGCCGGGTTCTTTGCCGCAACAAATAAAACGCCACTTTCTATAATCATCGTTGTGGCAGAGATTACGGGAAATTACGAACTCATCGTGCCGTCTATGTGGGTTGTATCCATAAGTTTCTTACTCACAACACGCTACAGCATAGAAAGACACCAGGTCAAAGACAGAGCCCACTCACCGATCCATAAATACGAATACGTAAGGGACGTTCTTGAGGGTATAAAGGTCAAGGATCTGATGAAAAAGGAGTTCCAAAGCGTTACCGGAAATACAAACCTAACAAAGATCTACGAGATATTGTCGGAATCCAAACAAACGGATATACCCGTTATTGATGCCCACAACAACCTACAGGGTATAGTAACCTTACACGTTTTAAAGACAATATTGGGTGAAAATGAACTTGCAGACTTCCTTGTGGCAGATGATGTGGCCAATAAGGACGTGGTCACGGCAACGCAGGAAGAGAACTTGAACACGCTTTTGCACAAGATCGGCTTTAAGGAGATAAACACCATTCCCGTTGTTGACGAAAAAGGCAAAGTTATAGGCATAATTACAAGAAAGGACATAATCAAAGCGTACAACGATGCAACAGAAAAGCTCCATAATAAGTCAGCTTAATGAATCCCAGAAACAGGCTGTTTTGGAATGCAACTGCAACCTGCTCATCATAGCCGGTGCTGGTAGCGGCAAAACAAAAACACTCACACACAAGATTGCATACATACTGCATGAAGGCTATGCAAAACCCAGCGAGATCCTTGCTCTGACATTTACAAACAAGGCCGCAAACGAGATGAAGGAGAGAATTGAAAACCTAA
>WFQR01000073.1 GCA_015486955.1 Hippea sp.
ATTGATGAACTACTCAGAAAGGGTCATGAGAAAGACCATAGAGTCCATAGACGACGGTGTGTACTCCTTTAAGGATTACATGGAAGACGATGGCATAAGCAGGCAGAATATAAAGATACATTTGGATTTAACGATCAAGGGCGATGAGGCGATATTGGATTTTACAAAGTCTGATGACCAGGTCGATGGCAGTATAAACGCCGTATATGCAATAACGCTCTCGGCTGTATTGTACGTCTTTAGGTCGTTGGTTAAGCAAGATATACCAACCAATATGGGCTGCTTAAGGCCGATCAAGGTTATAACGAGGAAAGGCAGTATTGTTGACGCAAAATTTCCAGCGGCGGTGGCTGGCGGTAATGTGGAGACATCTCAGAGAATAGTCGATGTTATATTAGGTGCTTTGGCTAAGGCAATTCCCGAAAGAATCCCCGCTGCAAGTCAGGGAACAATGAACAATGTAGCTATTGGTGGTATTGACCCAAGAACCAACGAACCATTTGCTTATTATGAGACGTTAGGTGGTGGAATGGGGGCAAATCCCTACGGACACGGCGAAAGTGCCATACATTCCCACATGACGAACACACTGAATACACCGATCGAAGCTTTAGAATATAGCTACCCATTTATGGTTCGAGGCTATTCAATCAGGTATGGGTCTGGTGGAATTGGCAAGTTCTGTGGCGGTGATGGATTGGTTAGAGAGATTGAACTTTTGAGTGATGCAGAGGTTACAGTGCTTTCAGAGAGAAGGAGGCTGTCACCTTATGGTCTTGAAGGCGGCGAGTCAGGTAGGCCTGGCAGAAACATAGTAATCAGCGGTGAGAATTACAAGTTTATGCCCTCTAAATTTACAGCAAGGTTGAATGAGGGGGATATCTTGAGAATAGAGACACCCGGCGGTGGCGGGTATTATAAAGCTAAAAATTAGTTTGGGAGGTTTGGTATGAGAAGGTTTACAGGTTTCTTGGTAGCTTTAGTTGCCTTGATGTTCGTTTGGTCGTCGGCGCATGCAAAGGTCATTAAGATGAATTTAAACTGCATCTATGGGCCAAAGAGTATTCACACGCTTGGTGCAATGAAGTTTGCAAAGTTGGTTAAAAAGTACACGCACGGAACGGTGATTATTACCGTTTATCCAGGTGGTAGTTTGGGTTTTAAGGGACCTGAGCTTTTGAGGGTTGTGCGCGATGGTCAGGTTCCTATGTCTGATATTCTTATGGGCGTTGTTTCTGGAAGCGAGCATGTGTTTGGTGTAAGTTCACTTCCGAGGCTTGTGAAATCCTACAAGCAGGCATGGGAATTGTATGAGGCATTTAATCCTCTCTATGAAAAAGCCGCTTTAAAATGGCATCAGAAGTTCTTATACGCTGCACCATGGCCACCAAGTGGTCTTGTTACGAAAAAGGCAATCCATGACGCTAAAGACTTAAAGGGTTTAAAGATTAGAACCTACGACAAAAACGGAGCAGCTTTTTTGAGGCTTTTGGGTGCAAATGCCGTTTCCATGCCTTGGGGCGACGTGTATTCCGCTTTGAGAACAAACTTGATTAACGGTGTTCTAACAAGCGCAGAGTCCACAAAGAATGGAAAATTCTGGGAGGTTTTGAAGTATTTTACAACAATCAACTATGCCTATCCTCTAAATATGGTGACAATAAACTTGGATTATTGGAATGCTTTGTCTCCCTCACAGAAAAAGGCGATGTTGAGGGCTGCTAAAGAAACAGAAAAGGCACAGTGGGCCTATTCTGAAAGAATAAACAATGAAGACTTAAAAATCATCCAGAAACACGGCATGATTGTTGAAAAACCGAACAAGAAGTTCGATGAGGAGATGGATAAAGCTGCAAGGAAGCTCATAGATAATTTTTTGGCTAAATCTACTCCTCAAGAAAAGGCTATCATTGAGAAGTTCTTAAAGTAAAATGAAAAGGCTTGCCCTTTGGATAGATAGGTTAACCGATGTGTTTGCCTATCTATCCGCTTTTTTGCTTATCATCACAATAATCCTCATTGTGGCAAACATAACGCTTATGAGCGTTACGGGGAAGTCCATCATGATAACAGACGAATATTCAGCCTACATGTTTGCCGGTTTTGTTATGTTTGGACTGGCATACACCCTAAAACACAACGGCCACATAAGGATAAATGTCCTAACAAGCAGGTTTTCGCCAAATGTTCAAAGAATTTTCAGGATTTATGCGCTTATTGTGGTTTTGGTTTTCACTATTTACATTTTCTACTATTCGGTTTACATGGTCTATCAAGCTTACGTTTACCAAATGAGATCAGACACAGTAGCACAAACCCTACTTTGGATTCCACAACTTGTAATGCCCATAGGCTTTTTTATCCTTGCCCTGCAGATAATTTCGGAGATAATCAAGGAGCTTTCTAAATGATTTCTGATCCTTTAACTCTTCTTATCGTAATGATCGTTGTTTTATTCACATTCCTCTTAAGCGGCATTTGGATAGGCTTTTCTTTGTATTTGACGGGCGTTGTCACAATGCTTTTGTATAACTTCACACTTCCACCCACAATTTCCATTTGGTCAAAGATCGGTGGGCTTTTGGCGAATTCTTCCTGGAATAGCCTTGATTCTTGGTCTTTGGTTGCTTTGCCTTTGTTTGTTTTTATGGGTGAAATTCTTTACCATACAGACATATCAAACAGGCTGTTTAACGGTCTTTTGCCGTGGTTTTCGAAAATTCCAGGCAAACTCTTGCATATGAACGTTGTTGCATGCTCTATGTTTGCCGCTGTTTCTGGATCGTCCGCTGCAACCACTGCTACGGTGGGTAAAATCACACTAAACGAGCTTAAAAAGAGGGGTTACTCGAGGAGTCTATCTGTGGGTTCTTTGGCTGGCGCTGGAACGCTGGGCTTTTTGATACCGCCGAGTTTAATTATGATCATATACGGCGTCATGTCCAACGTGTCCATAGGCAAACTCTTCATTGCGGGTATTATACCAGGTTTAATGTTGGGCGGCTTGTATTCCCTTTACATCATGATCGCCGCTACTGTTAAGCCCAATGTTGTACCAAAAGAGGAGGAAGCGTACACGTGGAGCGATAGGTTGAAATCCTTAAAAGACATTGCACCGGTATTTTTCTTGATTTTGCTTGTTTTGGGAAGCATATATCTCGGCTTTGCCACGCCAACGGAGGCCGCAGCTTTGGGAGTTGTGGGTTCTTTAGTTATAGCTGCTCTATTTAGAAACCTCAATATGGACAACTTCGTTATTTCTATTAAGAACACAATAAAAACAACGATAATGATTGCGTTTATAATGATGGGTGCTGCATTTTTATCCCAGGTTGCAGGATTTAGCGGCATAACACGCTCTTTGAGCCTTTATGTTGCAAGCTCCCATCTAAATCCCTACACACTGCTTGCCATCGTGGGTTTTATGTATCTGTTGCTTGGTGCAATCTTGGATGGAGTATCGATGGTTGTCATGACAACGCCAATTATCTTGCCTATTATGCAGCAAGCGGGATTTGAGCCGCTGTGGTTTGGCATTTTTTTGGTTATAATGGTTGAGCTTGCACAAATTACACCACCCGTTGGATTTAGTTTATTTGTCATTCAGGGTATATCCGATGAAAGTGTGGGTGATATAATCAAGTACAGCTTTCCGTTTTTTATGATTATGATCTTCACGGTGGTTATTTTAGCCCTATTTCCTCAAATTGTTTACTTTCTGCCTTCCCATATGATAAAATAAGCTTTGGTATGGATAAGATTAAAGAGGCTGCTAAGAGGATAAGAAACTCTAAAAGGTTGGTAGCCTTCACAGGTGCAGGGATTTCCGTTGCAAGCGGCATTCCGCCTTTTAGGGGCCCAGATGGACTCTGGAGCAAATACGATCCATCTTGCTTCGATATAGACTACTTTTTAGCCCATCCAAAGGAGAGTTGGAAACTGATAAAGGAAATCTTCTACGGATTTTTGAAAGACGTTAAACCAAATCCTGCCCATTATGCTTTGGCAAAACTCAACTGTCCTGTAATTACTCAAAACATAGACAACCTGCATCAGGCAGCGGGTTCTAAGGATGTTGTTGAATATCATGGAACGGCAGAAACACTCGTGTGTTTAAAGTGTGGCAAAAGGTATAAAAGAAGTGAAATAGATTTTGAAAAGGATGTTCCAACGTGCCCTGAGTGCAACGGTCTTTTAAAGCCCGATTTTGTGTTTTTTAAAGAACCAATACCCAAAGAGGCCTTTGATAGATCCATTGAGCTTGCCAAAGAGTGCGATACGATGCTCGTTATTGGAACAACGGGCGAGATTATGCCTGCAAGCAGGATTCCATATATAGCGAAAATGGACGGAGCATTCATTATCGAGGTAAACATAAATCCATCGAACTATACGTACGAGATTACGGATATCTTTTTGCAGGGTAAAGCGGAAGAGGTATTACCAAAATTGCTTGAAGAGGTGGGCTAATGCCAGACAGACCGTCGAATTTTATAGAGGAGATAATTGAGAGGGATCTTGAGACGAATAAATACGAGGGTAGGGTGCACACGCGCTTTCCACCCGAGCCAAACGGTTATCTTCATATAGGTCATGCCAAATCAATCTGCTTAAATTTTGGTATAGCAGAAAAGTACGAGGGCAAATGTAACTTGAGGTTTGACGACACAAACCCTTTGAAGGAAGGTGAGGAGTACGTTGAGGCTATAA
>WFQR01000074.1 GCA_015486955.1 Hippea sp.
ACGTTGTAGATGCCCTCAAGAAATTGGGTGTGAACCTAAGGTACGTGGATGCAAGCAGGCTCTTCCTTGAAAAGCTCAAGGGCGTTACAGATCCTGAAGAGAAAAGAAAGATCATAGGACACACATTTATCGACGTGTTTGGCAACGTTGCTAAAGAATACAAGGATGCTGAATTTCTGGCTCAGGGCACGCTATATCCTGATGTGATCGAGAGTGTCTCCGTCAAAGGGCCATCCGCAACAATAAAGAGCCACCACAACGTAGGTGGATTACCCAAAGATCTAAACTTTAAGCTCATAGAACCATTGAGGGAACTCTTCAAAGACGAGGTGAGAAGGTTGGGTAAAGAGTTGGGCTTGAGCGATGATTACATAAACAGACACCCCTTTCCTGGGCCAGGGCTTGCAATCAGGGTCATAGGTGAGGTTACAGAGGAAAAACTGAATGTGCTGAGGGAAGCAGACGAAATCGTTATAGATGAGATAAAAAAGGCCAATTTGTACAACAAAGTATGGCAAGCCTTCGCTGTCCTTCTACCCATAAACAGCGTTGGCGTGATGGGGGACAAAAGAACCTATGAAAACGTCGTAGCCGTAAGGGTTGTAAATAGCGTGGACGGTATGACAGCCGATTGGACGCATCTACCCTACGACGTTCTAAACAGAATTGCCAACAGGATCATAAACGAGGTTAAATCGGTAAACAGGGTGGTTTACGACATCTCATCCAAACCACCTGCAACTATAGAATGGGAGTAGGATGGGTTTTAAAGAGAAAAAGGATGAATACTTAAAGCAAATAGAAGAGAAATTAAACAGAATATTCAACAAGTACACAATTAGCGCCATTTTCTTCATCGTTGTTATACTGTTGAACCTGCCAAAATCATCAACAACCACATATAACTTGCAGATTGGGGACATAGCACCGAAAACCATCAGGGCAACGGTAAACATGCTGGTTGAAGACAAAGAGGCAACAAAGCACCGTATTGAAGAGGCAATGAACAACGTTCCACCGGTTTTTGATTACAACTCCCAGCTCTTCTCAAGCACCGTATCCCTATTAAAAAAAGCACTGTTTTCAATTAACAAAGATAATCCTGAAACCTCAGAAAAGGCGTTTTTCACTATGTTAAAGATCAAACCCAACCCATCTTTATACAAAAGGATTATCCGTTTCAATCCACAGGACATATTTAGCCCGGCAAAGGACGCTTTGGAGAGCCTGCAAAACTACTACATCGTTAACTCTGTAAGGAGTCTATACAAATTTTCACCAGACAAAATTATGATTAGGGACATAAAAAACCCCAAAGAGGAACAGCTACTTAACAAGGACGACGTTATCGACGTAACAAGGGCTAAAATAATAGCCTACAACAGGCTCAGGGATACCGTTGATAACGTAATTTTAAGAAACACAATCTGGGATCTTATCTCACAGCTCATATCACCCAATCTAACATTCAACTCTCTGGCAACCCAGCAAAAGAAAGAAGAGGCAGCCAAAAAGGTCAACAAGGTGTTTTTCAAGATCTCAAAGGGTGAAATCATCGTAAGGAGTGGCGATGTAATAACAAAGGCCGACTATCTAAAATTGAACGCCCTAAATTCCCTAACACAGAAACAAAACACTTATGTAAAATTCATAGCCAACATGCTTATCTTTATCATCATATCTATCGTTCTGTTTAAAGTATACGAAACGACAAAAGCCAAAAAGAACAAATGGATAACAATCACAAAAACACTGGCCATCGTTGAGACGCTAATCATCATACAGCTTTTGATTTTCAAACTATTTAACTATCTATCAAACGTTATTAGTATCTCAAACGTGGATATCTCTCAAAGTGCCATACTCTTGGGCATGCCTTTTGCCGTTGCTTCAATGATAACAGCCATAATGATCGACTTTGAGCTCGCATTCTTGGTTTCCATACTGTTTGGTATAACCTCGTGGCTTTCAACAACACCTGAGATAGCCTCATACATCGGAATTTATGTGTTTTTAGGCAACGTCATAGGCATATTTGGCATAAAAAAGGAAAAAACACGAACCGGTGTAATAAAAGCAGGACTGTATATATCGCTAACAAACATCGTATTTATCACCCTTCTTTATCTTTTGAGAAACAACGATATAACAAAGGCAACTTTGGTTGATTTCTCCTTCGGCATTGGCAGCGGAATACTTTCATCCATAATCGTAAGTGGGCTTTTGCCCGTTTTCGAGTTTGTCTTTAACGTAACAACGGACATTAAGCTCTTGGAACTTGGAAACCTCAACAATCCTTTGTTAAAAGAACTCGCCATAAAAGCGCCGGGAACGTATCATCACAGCATTGTTGTATCAAGTTTAGCTGAAGCTGCTGCAAGTGAGATAGGCGCCAATCCGTTGATTGTTAAAGTAGGATCGTACTACCACGATATTGGAAAGATAAAAAAACCCATGTACTTTATAGAAAATCAAACGGATGGCAAAAACCCACACGACAAGTTAAAGCCATCAATCAGTGCACTGATCATAAAAAACCACGTGAAATACGGCGTAGAGATCGCCAAAAAACACAGATTGGGTAATTACATAATCGACATAATAGAGCAGCACCACGGAACGAGCTTGATTAAGTACTTCTACAACAAAGCCAAAGAGCAGGGGCTCAATCCAAAGGAAGAGGACTTTAGATACCCAGGACCAAAGCCGCAGACAAAAGAGGCGGGCATCGTAATGATAGCAGATGAGGTTGAGGCAGCATCAAAAACTTTGTCAAACCCAACCGTCGCACACTTAAGGGAATTTGTAAGGGATATAACGAACAAGATCTTTTTAGATGGTCAATTGGACGAGTGCGAGCTGACATTAAAAGACCTAAATAAGATCATAGATAGCTTCGTCAAGGTATTGGTGGGCATATTCCACCACAGGATCGAATACCCAGAAGAGGGACAAAAGAGGGATGAATCTAACGATAATAAACAAAACTGATTCTGATAACATAGAAATCGTTGAAAAGTTTATTTCGTTTCTGATGGAAAAATTCTCCATCGATAAAAACAAGGAACTAAATATTGTTTTCACCGATGATAAAGAAATACAAACGCTGAACAGGGATTTTAGGCAAAAGGATGCTCCCACAAACGTGCTTAGCTTTTATGGGTACGACGGAGACATATTGGGCGATATTGTGATCTCAATGGAAACTGTAAAAAAAGAAGCCCAAGAACAAAACAGGGACTTTTTAGAGTACCTACTGTTTATTATTGCACACGGCTTTTTACACCTTTTGGGTTATACACATGAAACAATGGAAAAGTTTAATTATATGATGGCCTTGCAGAACGATTTGGTCAAAGAATTCCTATTGAAAGGGGTGGAAAAATGAAGAATTTACCAACGAAGATTTTTACATTTGCCGCTTTGAGTACTTCAATCTACGTGGCATTAAAAAGATCGGGGGCTTTAGAGCTATTAAAAGAAGACATACAAACCGTATTTGAAAGGGATCCTGCTGCACGCAGCGTTCCCGAAGTAATATTCTGTTATCCCGGATTGCATGCCCTATGGTTTCACAGGATCGCACACTTTCTTTGGGAGCACAACTTTAAGTTTGCAGGTAGGTTTCTATCACATGTATCAAGATTTTTAACAGGGATAGAGATACACCCAGGTGCAAAGATAGGTAAGAGGTTCTTTATAGATCACGGAATGGGTGTTGTTATAGGTGAAACCACAGAAATTGGAGATGATGTAACGCTGTATCAGGGTGTAACATTAGGAGGAACGAGCCTAAAGAAGGTTAAAAGACACCCTACGGTGGGCAACAATGTTGTTGTGGGTAGTGGCGCCAAAGTATTGGGTGCATTGAAGATCGGCGATAATTCAAAAATTGGTTCTGGCAGCGTTGTAATAAGGGATGTACCAGAAAACTCCACCGTGGTTGGCATACCAGCTAAAGTCATCAAAAAAGAAAAAGTGGATAAAAAAGTCGATTTAGAACATACAAAGCTACCTGACGTGGAAGGCAAGGTTATAAGGTACCTGTTGCATAGGATTGAGGAGTTAGAGAAAGAGATTTCTGCCCTCAGGGAAGGAAAACCCGAAGCCATAGATAGGGAACGAAAGAAGGAGGCAGAGGAACTGAAGAAGATTGAAAAATACATAAAGAGCTACGAGATAGAGGGGTTAGATCAAACGTAGCGACGGATCTGCTTCTATCTTAAAATAATCCTTTGTAGCTCTGCTTACGTCTAAATATGCAACAAACGCTATCATGAGTGCGTTGTCTGTTGTCATTTCCCTTTCTGGTAGAACAACCTTTAGGTCGTATTTTCTTGATGCTTCTATGAATGCCTCCCTTAAATACGAATTTGCTGACACACCACCAGAAACTGACACGGTTTTGACATTCAACTCTTCGGCTGCCCTAATGGTTTTTTCAACCAATATATCAATGGACGCCTTTTGAAAAGAGGCGGCAATGTCTACAATTTGAGTTTTTGACAGGCCGCCCAATTTTTTAACAAGATTTTTGACATGCGTCTTTACACCACTGAAGCTAAAATTGTAACTTCCATCCCTTTCCAAACCTTTGGGAATCTTGAATTTATAAGGATCTCCACTTTTTGACAACCTGTCTATAACAGGTCCACCAGGATATTCCAAACCCAAAACCCTTGCAACCTTATCAAACGCCTCTCCAACGGCATCATCCAACGTCTTTCCAATGAGCTGATAATTGCCAAAGTTTTTGACAAAAAACAGATGCGTATGACCACCCGAAACAACAAGTGATAGAAACGGATACTCAATGCGCCTGTTAAAAAATGGCGCAAATATGTGTCCTTCTATATGGTTGACAGGGATTATGGGCAAATCGTTTGCATAGGCCAAAGCCTTTGCAAAAGACACACCCACAAGCAAACTCGGCAAAAGACCCGGGCCAACTGTTACGGCAACGTAGTTTACATCCCTTAAATCAGCGTTTACCCTATTAAGCGCTTCTTCCGTTAAGTAGGCTATAACCTCAGCATGCCTCCTTGCCGCAAGTTCTGGTATTACTCCACCAAATTTGGCATGTATATCGTTTTGGGATGAGATAATATTGCTATAGACTTCACTATCCTTATAAAAAGCCACAGAGGTATCGTCACAAGACGTATCGAAAGCCAAAATCATTTCAGCACAAATATTACAGGAACTGTGTATCTTTTTAAAACGTTGCGCATTTCATACAGAGCTTCATAGGTCTTTTCGTTGCAATGGCCTATAGCTAAGATATCATTGTATCTTTTCAGCATCCTCAAAGCCACCCTGATTTGACCCTTAATGTATGCAACCTGCTTTATATTGTCCAAAAAAACCCTCCTTTTTGCACAAGGAACTTTAAACTTTTTAGCCTCCACACAACCCAAACTGTCCTTAACGGTAGCAGAGTCTACAAAGAATAGGTTATGCTCCTTTAAAAACTCCATAATGTAATCGAGATGAACGGGATCCCTTAAAATAGCAGAGCCCATGTGGTTGTTTAAGCCCAATGCTGTGGGAATGATCCTGTATGCCTCTTCCAACCGCTTAAACGTTTCTTCTTTGGACGTCCAAAGGAAAATGGCATCTTTCCCAGGATTGTCCTTAGGGTAATCTTCGGGTTGACTTGGCATGTGTATCATAACAACAAATCCCTTTTTTGACGCTTCAGTGGATAACTCGTGCGTATACGGCGAATAAGGAAGGAAGGAAAACGCAATTGGCAATCCCAAACTTTCAAGCTTATGCGCAAGTTCAACGTTGTATCCCATATCATCAATGACGATTGCGAGCTTTTTCTTTTTAAGCAGATAGAGGGAGCTTGCACCAAAACAATGAAAAGAAATAAGAAGGGCTAACAGGGTTAGCCCGATTTTCTTGAGCATATAATATCCTCCGCTTTGATGAGCTCTATAGCCCTCAACAGTTGGTAATCGTCTTTTAGTTCTTGCTGCAAGTTAATCTTTTGTTTTTTACCTTTAATCAGCAACTTCTTAAGTTCTGGGTTGTTAAGATGGTGCAATAAATTGCTCTCCCTCAAACTTACACCTGTGTTTTCAGGCACGATCTTTGCCTGATAAACGACTATGTCGGGCTGTATTCCAACGGCCTGAATACTCTTTCCGCTTGGCGTGTAGTAGCGGGCCGTTGTAAGCCTCAACGCAGAACCATCGCCTAACGGAATTATGGACTGAACCGATCCCTTACCAAAACTCCTGACACCCATCACTATCGCCCTTTTGTGATCTTTCAAACAGCCTGAGACAATTTCCGCTGCGGATGCCGTTCCCGCATTTAT
>WFQR01000075.1 GCA_015486955.1 Hippea sp.
GGCGGCTTTGCAGAGTTCTTCGATATTTGGATGGGTGATTAAAAAATCAATCTCGTCATCTCTTAGAGAAATTTTGTTTATTGCTTTTTCTACCAAATTGTTAAGCATTTCTAACTCCATTTTTAACAAATTTTGTTGAATTCTACTGAAAGTTTTGATAATTTGCAAGGAGCTGTTAAATATCAGAGGCAAATTAATATTCTTGCGTATTCCAATAGGAGACAAAACATGATTACTGTGTCAAATAGACTTGGATGCATAAATGATACTTTGTTTGTGGATTACCTATTGAGAAGAGAAAATGTTGATTTCGTTTTCGCTTTGAATGATTACTTTTTTGAGGATAAAAATCAGAAAAATGTGGAATTAATAGACCACTTCACAAAAAAACTGGCTTTGGTGTTTAATAAATGCGGACTGCAGACCAAAAAAGGGAAATTTACGAAATTAGAGAACATTTTTAGCAATGGAGTTTGTTAGTAAATTAATCAAGAGAAACTAAAAAAGCCAACCTTGAGGTCTGCCTCAAGATTGGCGTGATGATAGGCTTTTCATGGCGCGCCCGAGAGGATTCGAACCTCTGACCCACGGATTAGAAGTCCGTTGCTCTATCCAGCTGAGCTACGGGCGCTTTTTAAATGGTCGGGGTGAGTGGACTTGAACCACCGACCCCCTGCTCCCAAGGCAGGTGCGCTAACCAAACTGCGCTACACCCCGAACGGCAAGGCATTAATTATCACAAATTTTTGATGAATTCAATAAAAAAATGATTTTTCGAGTGCATCCTTTAAAAAGCTTGACAAGATTGGGTAATTTGGGTATAAAGCTTTTTGCTTTTAAATTGAGGGAAGGAGTGGAGTGATGAAAACTTACATGGCTAAGTTTGAGCCTGAAAAAAGGAAATGGTATTTGATAGATGCAAAGGGCAAGACGCTCGGAAGGATAGCTACGCAGATTGCAAACATTTTAAGGGGTAAGAACAAGCCAATATTTACGCCCCATGTGGATTGTGGCGATTTTGTGGTTGTTATTAATGCAAAGTATGTTAAGCTCACAGGAAAGAAATGGGAGCAAAAGAAGTACTATAGGCACAGCGGTTACATTGGTGGATTGAAAGAGATTACAGCGGCTAAGATGCGTGAGAAGTTCCCGGAGAGGCTTATCATCCATGCGGTAAAGGGTATGTTACCGAAAAATAGGCTGGCAAATAGACTGATTACAAAGTTAAAGGTTTACCCTGAAGCGGAGCATCCACATCAGGCACAAAAACCAATAAAAATAGAAGTGTAGAGGTGTTAAATGGATAAATACTACGCTACTGGTAAGAGGAAAACGGCGGTCGCAAGGGTTTGGGTTTATCCTGGAGATGGAACGATAACCGTAAACAAGAAGACGTTGGATGAGTACTTTGGTGGTTTGGAAGAGGCAAAGCTTAAGATTTACTATCCTTTAAATTTGGTTGGTTTGAACGGTAAGATCAGCGTATACGCCACTGTTAGGGGTGGCGGTATTATGGCACAGGCTGAAGCATTGAGGCACGGCATTTCCAAAGCGTTGGTAGAGTACGATCCCAATTTAAGGGCCACATTGAAACCTCTCGGCTTGCTGTCAAGGGATGCAAGGGTAAAAGAGAGAAAGAAATACGGAAGGAAGAAAGCAAGGAAATCCTTCCAGTGGTCTAAGAGATAGACACCCCCGCCCCACGCTTGTGGGGTTTTTTCTTTTTGCCATGATAAGGGTTGGAATTGTAGGTATAACCGGCTTTACAGGCCTGGAACTAATAAAGATTTTGCTCAATCATAAAGAAGTTGAAATTGAACATATATGTTCGCGAAGCGAGACAGATAAAAGGCTTTTTGAAGTTTACCCACAGTTTTTGGGCGTGTTTGATAAGGTAATTGAGCCTATAGATGTGGATAGACTTCAAAGGGTCGATGTGGTGTTTTTGGCTTTGCCTCATACGGTTTCAGCGGGTTTAGCAAAGGAGCTTTATGGTAAAACAAGGATAATTGATCTTAGCGCGGATTTTAGACTTAAAGACTCGGAAGTATACAAAACATGGTATAAGGTAGGTCACCCAGCTCCTGAACTTTTACATAAAGCCGTTTACGGTCTTGTGGAGTTGAACAGGGATAGCATAAAGGATTCGATATTGGTTGCAAATCCTGGTTGCTATGCCACCTCTGTAATTCTTGCTGTTGCGCCAGTGGCAAAGTACGTTAATGGAACGGTCATTTCTGACAGCAAGTCAGGTGTAAGCGGTGCTGGTAGAGGCTTAAAAGAGGGTTTGCAATTTTGCGAGGTTAATGAGAATTTTAAAGCGTATGCCATAAATGGACATAGGCATATACCCGAAATAGAACAGGAATTAAAGAAAATCAACAATGACATACAGGTTGAATTCATCCCACATTTATTACCTGTTCAAAGGGGAATTCTTTCAACTGTTTACATGAAAGTGGCAGAAGAGCTTGATTTTAAAAGGGTTTATGAGGAATTCTACAAAAGTGATTACTTCGTTAGGGTTGTGAATAATCCGCCTTCCTTGAACAACGTTAGGGGCACGAATTTTTGTGATTTATACGTCCATTTTGATGGTAGAACAAGCACATTGATTGTAATAAGCGTTATTGATAATCTGATCAAGGGTGCATCTGGTCAGGCTGTGCAAAATATGAATGTGATGTTTGGTATTGATGAAAAAGAAGGTTTAGGAGGCTATAGTTACTATCCATGAAAACAGAGGCGATAAATGGTTCAATATGTGTTGTAAATGACATAGAGGCATCTGCAGCTTTTGCTGGACTAAAGAAGAAGGGTTATGATGTTGGGCTGATATACTCTAAGAAACCCACTGTAAGTGCGGCTGTTTTTACCCAGAACGCAATTAAGGCAGCTCCCGTGCTTTACGATATAAATTTGATGAAAAGGCTCCCTGATATAAGGGCAGTTGTTGTTAACAGTGGAAATGCCAATGCGTGCAATCAGAATGGTGAAGAGGCTGTAAATGAAGTGGTAAGGGAGTTTGCGAAAAAACTGAAATTGGAGAAAAACCAAATATTTGTGGCGTCCACAGGTGTAATAGGCGAGGACTTGGATTATAAAAAAATAACGGGTGTATCTGATGAATTGATAAATGGTTTGTCGAAGGATGGGTGTGATAATTTTGCCAAAGCCATACTTACAACAGACACGTTTGAAAAAACGTATGCCTTAAGGTGTAGTTTTTATGGAACTGAGTTCCACATTGGTGGTGTGGCAAAGGGTGCGGGTATGATACACCCAAATATGGCAACGATGCTTGCCTTTTTAACAACGGATATAAATATAAGCCAAAGGATGCTTGATTTGGCACTTAGGGAAGCAGTTGATAAATCGTTTAATAGGATCAGTGTTGATGGAGACACATCTACCAACGATACTGTTCTTATAATGTCTACATGTGAAGCCAACAATGAAAAGATTGACAGCGAAAATGAGATCTACCGCTTTTTTACAGATCAGTTGATACATATATGTACTTATTTGGCCAAGCTCATTGTTAAAGATGGGGAAGGCGCAACAAAGTTGGCAGAGGTTATTGTTGTTGGTGCTTCGTCTAAAAAGGATGCTGAGTTAATTGCAAGAAGTGTTGCAAATTCGTTACTTGTAAAGACCGCTATTTTTGGGAAAGATCCCAATTGGGGAAGAATAGTCGATGCTGTTGGTTATTCAAGGGCCTATTTTTCACTGAGTAGATTAAAGGTTTACATTGGCGATGAACTTGTGTTTGCGGGTGGTGAAAGGACAAATTTCGATAGTGAAAAGTTAAGAAAATACATGGAAAACGACGAAATTAGCATACTTATAGACTTGGGCATCGGTATTTGTACGTACAATATGTGGTTCAGTGATATCAGCTACGATTATGTTAAGATTAATGCTGAATATCACACCTAATAAAAGTAAGTTCTAAAGATCTTCATATTTAACAGGAAGGTCATCTTCTGGTTCGTGGTGAAGTTGGGAGAGGATTATTTTTTGGTAATTGGGGTCAATAGGGTAATATTTGCCTTTAGCTAAAGCCAGAATATCGCCATTCTTATCCTTTAAAACGCCAGAAGTCGTACAAATTCCGTGTTTTTCTTCTATATACCACGCTTCGACGGTTACGTTTGTATTGGGTTTCACAGGTTTTTTGAACTTTACCAAAAGCTCTACAGTGAAATACATCCTTTTTGTCTTTACCGTACATGCCCAGCCCATTGCTTCATCTAACAGTCCGGACACTATACCGCCATGAACCCTGTTTTCATACCCTGCATATTTCTCTTTAAACGATAAAAATGCATAAACCTTTTCTTCGTCGGTTTTGAATGTAACGTTTAAACCTATGGGATTTTCTTTACCGCAGACGAAACACTTTTTGTATCTTGGTAAATTTCTCATGTTTTCTAATATATGTTTGATTGGAATTCTTGTCAAATCTTCATTTTTCTTGAATTAAATATTATTAAAAATTATAATAAACGTGTGTGTGAAAAATTAGAAAGAGGGCGATAAATGTTAGCCAAGCGCATTATACCGTGTTTGGACGTCAATAAGGGGCGTGTTGTTAAAGGTATAAATTTTGTTAATCTCATTGATGCTGGAGATCCCGTTGAACAGGCAGAAATCTACGATCAACAGGGAGCAGACGAGCTTGTTTTTCTGGATATAACAGCGACATTTGAAGAGAGAAAGACAATTATTGATGTTGTAGAGAAAACAGCGGAAAGGGTTTTTATGCCGCTTACCGTTGGGGGTGGAATTAGGTCAATCGATGATATAAGGGCTCTTTTGAAGGCTGGTGCGGATAAAGTTTCCATAAACTCGGCTGCTGTTAAGGATCCTGATTTGATAAATCGGGCAAGTGAGATCTTTGGTAGCCAGTGCATAATTGTTGCCATAGACGCAAAAAGGACGGGTTTAGGTTTTGAGGTGTTTGTTAAAGGTGGAAGGGAGCCTACGGGCATTGATGCAGTATGGTGGGCTAAGGAGGTGGAAAAAAGGGGGGCTGGCGAGATTTTACTTACAAGTATTGATACGGATGGGACAAAAAGCGGCTATGATATTGAGCTTACAAGGATAATATCAAGTGAGGTAGAGATCCCTGTAATTGCTTCAGGTGGTGCTGGAAGTTTTAAGCATTTTGAAGAGGTTTTCAAAGAGACCGAAGCACAGGCTGCATTGGCTGCATCTGTATTTCACTTCGGAGAGTTGAGTATACAGGATGTAAAGGTGTATCTAAAGGAGAAGGGTGTTAATGTCAGGATATAGGTTTGCTTTGCTTGTTATGAGCGATTCGAGATCCAAAAATCCTTCAGAGGATAAAGTTAAGCCCGTTGTTGAAGAGATAATAAAAAGCATTGATGCAAGGTTGGTTCTTTATGATGTGATACCTGATGAAAAGGAACTGATTAAACAGAGGTTGATAGATTATTCAAATGATGATGTTGACGTGATTTTAACAAGTGGAGGAACGGGTTTGCATCCGAGGGATGTAACACCTGATGCCACAAAAGACGTTCTGGATTATGAGATCCCATCGATACCTCAGGCCATTTTGTTCTATTCCTTGAGTAAAACCAAGAGGGCAATGTTGTCTCGCATGGTTGCGGGTGTGAGGAATGGGAAGTTAATAATAAATCTGCCGGGTTCACCAAAAGCTGTGGATGAGTGTTTGGGCTATATAGTTGAAGTGTTGCCACACGCTATAGATAAATTAAAAGGAGATAATTCGCCCTGCGGCGAATAGAGGAGGTTTGAATTATGGAGCTTTCAAGGGATAACTATTTTAAGGTAATAGGTTCTTTAAAGAAAGATTTGCTTAAATCTGGTTTGAATGAAGATGTTGTTGATGTGTTTATTACGGCTTCTTTGAAGTACTCAAAAATAGAGAGTTTTTCTGAGAAATTTCCTGTTGAGAAGATTAAAGACGTTATAAAGGAGAGTATTGATTTTATAGGAGAGAGAAAAGAGGATGTTAAACTTCAGTTTGAGGATGTTGAAATTGAGGGCAGAAAGTATACAAAGATTAAGCTTCTTACAGATAATAATCCCTTTATTGTTGATAGCATAACGTCAATAATCAACAATCTGAACGAGTTTTACATAGAATTCAGCATCCAGCCCATATTTGTTGTGGAGAGGGATGAGAGTGGTAAGTTGATCAATATTGAATCTCCCCATGAAATGGGTAACAAGGAATTGTATCTTTACTTTTTGCTTGATGCAATCAGTGATATACAGAAGGATAAACTAAAAGAGGATGTACTGAATTCCATCAAAGAAAGTAGGCTTGCTGTCGAAGATTTTGAACTGATGGAGAAAAGGATTAAGGATATTTCAAGAAAGCTCAACGACCCCATCTATTTGAAGAAGATAAGCGAGAAAGAGACCGAAGATATCAAAGAGTTCTTAATGTGGCTTTTGGATGAGAATTTCATATTCTTGGGGATGAGGACGTACGATCTTACGTATGAAGGTGACGATATACTAATTCAGCTGGACAAGGATAGTTGCTTGGGTATTTTGAGAAACACTTCTAAATCCATGTTTAACAATAAGGTCTCCATAAGTGAGCTTCCAGAATCGGCTTTAGAGACCATAAAGGCTGGCGATGTTATGGTTATAGATAAGACGAACGCGAAAAGCAATGTTTACGACACAAGAAGAATGGATTATATCGCCATATCTGAATTCGATGAGGAACTAAAGGTTGTAAAAAGGCACATCATATTAGGCTTGTTTACGCCAAAAGCTTTGAAGGAGCAGGCATTTAATATACCGTTCTTGAAATCAAAGTTGGATAGGATTTTATTTGAAGAGAATGTTGTTGAGGACTCTTTTGAGTATAAGCACTTAATAGACATCTTTAATACATTACCAAAGGATGACCTGTTTATAACAAAAACGGAGAATCTAAAGATCTTACTTGAGGAGCTTTTGACCTGCGAAACAGAGGAGAGAATAAAGATCCTGTCCAGACAGACAAATTTGGTTCATGGTGTTTACCTTGTGGCTGTATTGCCCGTTAAGTACTACTCACAGAGAAACATAGAGGCTTTCACTGGGTTTTTAAGAAAGGAACTCAAGGCTGAGGATGTGGAATACAAAGTTATAACGCAGAGCCCTCGCATTATAAGGGTTCACTATTATTTGATATTTGGAAAGAAGACAAGGCCAAAAATAAAGACAGATGAGTTAGAAAAGGCACTAAAGGAGATTGTATCAAGTTGGAAGGATAATTTTAGAAAGACTTTGATTGATAAGTACGGCACAGGAAAAGCCTCATATTTTATAAACAGGTATATCTCTGCGTTTTCCGAAGAATACATGTCTAAGACGACGCCGGAAGAGGCTGTTTTTGATGTTGAAAAGTTTGAACAGTTGTTTGATAGTGGAAAATTGCAGGCCGATTTATGTGAAAGGGGAGAGAATATTTTCTTCAGCATCTACTCCCTCAATAAGCTGCCTCTTTATGAGATTTTACCCAAATTGAACAATATGGGCTTGAATGTACTGTATGAGGATTTTGCCCAGGTAGATGTTGGCAAGAACAAGATTTACATCCAGAGATTCTCTATAGATCCAACGTACTTGAATATGAAAGAGAAAGACCTACTGTTTGATACCATAAAGGAGAACTTTAACGCCATTTGGGAAGGCGTAATCGAGGATGATGGTTTAAATAAACTCACTACAAAATCCGTAATGAATTGGCGTTATATTGATGTAATAAGGATGCTCGGAAATTACTTGATGCAAATCAACTTCCAGATAAAAAGGGCCTCGATTATATCCGTTTTAAATAAGTATCCACATTTGGCTTCCAAACTCGTTGAGTATTTTGAGAGTAAATTCTCTCCAGCTTTGTATAAAAACGTTGATTTGGATAAGGTTCATGAAGACGTGAAGACGGAACTTGAGAAGATCAACGATATACACGAGTATAGAATCATGCATTCGCTTTTCAACATTATCGAAAGTGCTGTAAGGACAAACTTCTATAAGAAAAACAGGAAGTACCACTATATCTCTATGAAAATCGATTCCCATAAAATCCACACAATGCCATCACCAAGACCAATGTATGAAATCTACGTCCATTCTGCATTTATGGAGGGTTGCCACCTGCGAGGTGGAAAGGTTGCACGTGGTGGCATAAGGTGGAGTGGCAGGAAGGACGATTTCAGACTTGAGATACTTGGCTTGATGAAAACCCAAATGGTAAAGAACGCTGTTATCGTGCCTGTGGGTTCTAAGGGTGGATTTATTGTAAAGGTTGCAGCAAAAGATAGAAACGAGATGCTTGAGTGGGGCAAGAAGGCCTATAGGACCTTGATGAGAGGAATGCTCGATGTTACGGATAACATAGATGACAACAACAATGAAGTAAGGCCTGAAGATGTTGTATGTTACGATGATTTTGACCCGTATCTTGTTGTTGCTGCTGATAAGGGTACGGCTACATTTTCAGATATCGCCAATGAGATTAGCGAAAAGGAGTACAATTTCTGGCTTAAGGATGCCTTTGCGAGCGGTGGTAAACATGGGTATGACCACAAAAAGATTGGAATAACCGCGCGTGGTGCGTGGGAGTGTGTAAAGAGACACTTTAGGGAAATGGGTAAGGATGTGTTCAAAGATACATTTACCGTTGTTGGAATTGGTGATATGAGCGGTGATGTGTTCGGAAACGGTATGCTTTATACGGATAAGATCCTTTTGAAGGCGGCGTTTAACCACATTGAGATCTTTATAGATCCAAACCCAGATCCTAAAGTTTCCTACAAAGAGAGAAAGAGACTCTTTGAGGAAGGCTTAACGTGGAAGCATTACAACCAAGAATTGCTCTCTAAAGGCGGTTTTGTAGCGGACAGATACGCAAAATCCATAAAGTTGACCAAAGAGGCAAAGGAATTCCTGCAGACAGACGCCGATGAATTAAGTGGAGAAGATATAATCAAGCTTATACTTCAAGCGGATGTGGATTTGCTATGGAATGGTGGTATTGGAACGTACGTTAAGGCGTCAGATGAAACAAATGAAGAGGTGGGCGACAGGCTCAATGATTCCGTAAGGATTAATGCAAACCAGCTAAGGGCAAAGATCGTCGGCGAGGGTGGTAATTTAGGCTTAACGCAGAAGGCAAGAATTGAATATGCTTTAAATGGCGGTAGGCTCAACACGGATGCATTGGATAACTCTGCTGGTGTCGATATGTCAGACCATGAAGTCAACTTGAAGATACTGCTTAGCCAATTGATGAAGGATGGCGTCCTGAAGAGCTTGGATGAGCGAAATAAGATGCTCGATAGCTTGACCGAAGAGGTTACAGAGCGGGTGTTAACGCATAACTACATGCAGAGTTTCGCTGTGAGTTTGGATGAGTTGAGGTCAAAGGAGGAGCCGGATATATTCTTTGAGCTTAACAACTTCTTGATCCAAAAGGGTATACTGCACAGGGAGGATTATCCATTTCCAGACAGGAAAGAATTATCCGTAAGGATGTCAAAGGGTATAGGGTATACAAGGCCAGAACTTTCCGTTATGCTCGCTTTGAATAAAATGTTTATCTACGACGAGTTGCTCAAGAGCAATGTATTTAGCGATGATACGATAGATCAGTACGCTATCATGTACTTCCCTCCAACCATAAGGAAACAGTTCTCAGATTACATTGTTAAGCATAGATTGAGAAAGGAAATTGCGTTTACGTTCATGGTTAATTTAATTATTAACAATAATGGTGCAACAAGCTTGCTTAAAATCTACATGATGACGTCCCAAGATTTCCCCAAGATTATGGAATCTATGATCTTTTCTTACGACGTTTTGGATGTGTTGAATTTGAGGAATCAACTTTTTGAGTATGAGAACAAGATACCGCAGATGGACATTTACAAGATCTCGCTCGATATGTTTGATGCCATAAACACGTTTACCATCAACGAACTGTACATGTTTAGGGATAGTGTATCGCTCGATACAAAGAAGGAGGAAGAGGTCAAGAAGTGGCTCGAAGATTACTATGAATGCTGCGTAGAAAACGGTCTTTATAGCGAAGAGTACAGCAAGCGCGTTGATAGGCTTTCCAAAATCATTGATTTGGAGTTAGCGAAAAAAATTGCAAGATTGTACTTTGTTGATACATTTATACCATCTTATCATATTGCAAAATTGTTAGGTAAGGATATAAAGACAACAACGGAAGCCATAAATACTGTAGAGAAGTACTTTGGATTTAAGGATTTGATGAACTACATAAAGTCAATTCATATATCCAATGAGTGGGATAGAATGGCCCAGTTCTCCATGATCAAGAACTACACGTTGGCAGGTATAACGGTTGTTATAAGGTTGCTTAAGGAATTTGGTGGTGATATAAAGAAGCTCATAGAGTCGAGGAGAAAAGATTACGACAATTACATCATGGATCTAAATACCGTCATGGGTATAAAGTCCATTAACTTGCATCCAGCCATGTTGCTTTACGACAAGCTCCAGAAGATATTTAAGTAAAATAAAAACCCCTCGGCGGGAAACCACCGAGGGGGAATCTTTTTTAAAAGGTTTTTTAACCTACCACTATCAAATCGTATCCATCGTTTAAGTATTTTACGATAGATACGTGGTTCTCGATATCTCCTATTATCGGCAATCCCTCTTTCTCTGCTGCTTCTAAGGAGTTGGTTGCAATTGCACAGCCCCTGCAAACCGCAGCTATTGATGGTTTTATGTCTTTATACAAGGAATTCAAAGGATGGCTACTGTCTGCCATTTTCAACGGTATTTTTGTTGCATCGCCTTCCAATACCGTTTTTACATCATATCCATTGTTCCTTAGATCCTTGATGTTCAAGAAAAGGTGATAAATTTTTAGTGTGTCATCTGGGTTCTCTAACACATAGAATAGAATCTTCTTCATCTTTATTCCTCCTAACCTTAAATTTTTTATTCTGTAAACGTAATCTCTTTGAAGCTCTTACCCGGGAAGTCCTTCGCCAGTCTCATCTTACCGCCCGCGAGCA
>WFQR01000076.1 GCA_015486955.1 Hippea sp.
CGCTTCGAATATGTCGTCTGTATAATTTACAGGTAGCTGCGTCGAATTTGTGTAATAGGGCTTGTTTTTTCCTGCTGTTATAATGCCTGGATACCTTTCCTTATCAAGCAGAGCAAGCCTATAGCTTGTGCCTTCGGCGGGTGTAGCTTCTAAATTGTAGTTATTGCCCGTTTCCTCTTGAAATTCCAAGAGTTTGTTTCTCATGAATTTTAGTACCTTTTTTGAGAATTCTTGCCCTGTTTCTGTTGTGATTGGCTCTCCAAACAAATTCAAGCATGCCTCGTTCATGCCAATAAGACCTATTGTTGAGAAGTGGTTTTTCCAGTATTCTCCGAAGCGCTCTTTGATTGATGATAGGTAAAACTTTGAGTAGGGATACAGTCCCGCATCGGTAAACTTTTCCAAGACTTTGCGCTTTATTTCTAAACTCTCTTTGGCAAGCTCCATCAGTGATTCAAGCCTAAAGAGGAATTCCTCTTCCGGATTCTGACTGCCCGATGCAAGGTAGGCTATTCGTGGCATGTTTATCGTTACGACGCCGATGGATCCTGTTAAGGGATTTGCGCCGAACAAACCACCGCCCTTTTTCTTTAACTCCCTCGTATCAAGCCTCAGCCTACAGCACATTGAACGCGCGTCTTCTGGCTTCATGTCTGAGTTTATGAAGTTTGCAAAGTACGGTATGCCATATTTTGCCGTTGCCTCCCACAGCGGCTCCAAATTGGGATTATCCCAATCGAAGTCTTTTGTTATGTTGTAAGTGGGAATGGGAAACGTGAAGACCCTGCCATCTGCGTCGCCCTCACTCATGACTTCCATAAAGGCTCTATTTATCATGTCCATTTCTTTTTGGAATTCGCCGTAAGTGTGGTTGGTAAACTTTCCTCCGATTATTACTCCCTGATTTTTCATAAACTCCGGTACTTTCAAATCGAGTGTTAAGTTTGTAAAAGGTGTCTGGAAACCCACGCGCGTGGGGACGTTAACATTAAAAATAAACTCTTGAAGGGCCTGTTTGACATCTTTGTATGAAAGCCTGTCAAATGCAACAAACGGCGCTAAATACGTATCAAAGTTGGAAAATGCCTGTGCCCCTGCCGATTCACCTTGCAGCGTGTAAAAGAAGTTAACGATCTGACCCAGTGCGCTCCTAAAGTGTTTTGCAGGTTTACTTGCGACCTTACCCCTTGCTCCTCTAAAACCTTTAAGGAGAAGATCCTGGAGATCCCATCCCACACAGTAAACGCTTAACGAGTTTAAATCGTGAATATGGAAATCTCCATTCAAATGGGCCTCTCTTATTTCTTTAGGGTAGATTTTGTTTAGCCAATAGGTTTTTGTGATTGCTGCTGAGACGTAGTTGTTTAAGCCCTGAAGGGAGTAACTCATGTTAGAGTTTTCTTTAACTTCCCAGTCTAACTTGTTTAAGTACTTATCGACCAACTCGACATCGGCTTTGTTTTTTAGCTCCCTTATCTGTGCATGCTGTTCTCTGTAGAGTATATAGGCTTTGGCCGTCTTTTTAAATGCCGAGTTGAGAAGAACCTCTTCGACAATGTCTTGGATTTCTTCAACCGTCGGATTTCTTGGACCGATTAGACGATACGCTAAATCTAAAACCCGGATTGTGAGCCTTTTCGCTGTTTCGTAGTCAAATTCGCCTGTGGCTTTGCCGGCCTTTGCGATCGCTATAGTTATCTTTTCCGGGTTAAAATCAACAAGTCGCCCATCCCTTTTAACAATTTTTGAAAACACAATAATCCCCCTTTAAGCTTTGGTTTTGTAACGTATGTTTTTAGGGGATTTTTCTTATGTTTTGATGGGTGTTTTGATCATGGCGAACCTCCCGTTCTTTTTTATTGTCGGGCAAGTCTCCTGGCTCGGCTTCATCCTACTCCCCTCGCCTTCCCATCGGGCGACCCTTCTTTGAAGAAGAGCCAATCCCGACAGTGGCTGCCCTTTAAGGGCTAAAGAGGGTTTCGTCAGCCTCACAGTTGCGGGGGCAGCGCCGGATTTTCACCGGACTTCCTTAACCCGACAGTTGATTTATATAACTATTTTTGACTTGTGTCAATCAGCATTATACCGCCTATGTTCCTACCGCAGGTTTTGTCCCTACGGTAGGAAAAGAAGTCTTTATTTTCAAACGTGCAGATATTCAAATCTATGATGTTTTCCCTTTTTAGGCCTGATTCGACGAGTTGTTCAATATTAATACTCGAAAGATCGAGATATATCTTGCCCTTTTTTATTGTTGAGAGATGCTTTGGAAACCTGCTTGCCACATCTTCCTTGACTTCGTAACAGTTTTTACAGATATGCGGACCTATTGTGGCAATTATATTTTCTGGATTTGAGCCGAGATTTACGAATGTTTTAACAGCCTCTTTCGAAATCCCTAAATAGCTTCCCCGCCATCCTGCGTGTATGGCCATGATTATCCTCTTTTTGACATCCATAAGGACTATAGGCAGACAGTCTGCAAATTTTATACCCAAAAAGACCAATGGTTCTTCTGTGTAAAATCCATCCGCCTCGAACTTTTTGTCTTTTGAGAGTTTTACGATCTTGTTTGAGTGGATTTGATTTAAAGTGGCAATATGCTCGGCATTGAGTTCTGATTTTATAATCTCAAGATTCTTTTCAACATTTTCTTTTGTGTCCCCCACCGATGTGCTGACATTTAGACTGTCAAAGGGGTAACTACTAACGCCGCCAAATCTGTCAAAAAATACACAACGCGCTCCAAATTCCCTAAATCTTATATCTTCAACAAAGCCCATCTAACCGATTTTCTCCTTGCCAAAATAGGGTATCAGTGCCTCGGGGATTTTGACCGACCCATCCTCCTGCTGGTAGTTTTCAAGTATGGCAACAAGGCATCTACCCACAGCAACGCCCGATCCGTTGAGCGTGTGGACAAACTGTTTCTTTTTGTCTTTTCCTTTGAATTTAATGGACGCCCTGCGCGCCTGGAAGTCCCTTGTGTTTGAGCATGAGGATATTTCCCTATACCTGTTCTGTCCCGGCAGCCAGACCTCTATATCATAGGTCTTTGCCGCAGAAAAACCTATATCACCGCTTGATAGTATAACGACCCTGTATGGCAAACCCAACAGTTGTAATACCTCTTCGGCATCATGTGTTAGCTCCTCCAAAGCCCTGTTTGAATCCTCAGGTTTTGTGAATTGCACAAGCTCCACCTTGTTGAACTGGTGTTGTCTTATGATGCCCTTCACATCCTTTCCGTAGCTTCCAGCCTCTTTCCTAAAGCAGGCTGTATATGCAACGTATTTTAAAGGCAAATCACTTTCGTCCAACATCTCTTCCCTGTGCATATTGACAAGCGGAACTTCGGCTGTTGGTATTAGGTATTGGCCGTCCGTTTCGTATGCCTCGTCAATGAACTTGGGAAACTGTCCTGTGCCTTCCATTATCTCGTAATTTACGATGTATGGAGGAAATATCTCTTTGTATCCGTGTTTTTTTGTATGTAGATCAAGCATGAAGTTGATTAAAGCGCGCTCAAGCCTTGCCCCATCACCTTTGTAGATAACAAAGCGCGAGCCTGAGAGCTTTGCTGCACGTTCAAAGTCTAAAATATCTAATTTCTGTGCTATCTCGTAGTGCTCTAACGGCTTAAAACTAAACTCTTTTGGCTCTTCCCACCTTCTTATCTCAATGTTTGCTCTTTCATCTTCTCCGAGTGGAACATCATCGTCTAACAGGTTTGGCACCAAAAGCCATTTTTCCATGAACGTGTCATAGGCCTTTTTATAGTTTTCTTGCAACGTGTCGATCTGTGAGTTTATCTCGTTTACGCGCTCGATTAAGTCATCCGCGCTTTCCTTTTTTGCTTTCCTTTTGCCTATTTCTTTTGACAGTTTGTTCCTCTCAGCAAGCAGTTCATCCAAGCTCATTTTGAGCTTTCTCACGTTTTTATCCAATTCGATTAATTCATCAACGTCAATATCGGAAAACCTCTTTCTAAGATTCTCTTTCAGGATTTCTGGGGATTTTCTCAAGATGTTTATGTCTAACATTTCACCACCTCTTTTAGGTATTTTTCGAATTCGACTTTTAGATTTTCATCTTGCAGGGCAAACTCAACGGTAGCTTTCAAGAAACCCAGTTTGTTACCGCAATCAAAACGTTTGCCCTCTATGATTTTTCCGTATATCACTTCCCTTTTACTCAAAGAAGCTATTGCGTCTGTAAGCTGTATCTCACCTTTTGCTCCAGGTTTTGTCTTTTCTAACTCCTCAAATATTGAGGGCGTAAAGATGTACCTTCCAATTATTGCCAGATTGCTCGGCGCTTCCTCTTTTTTTGGTTTTTCGACAAACTTATCGAGTTTAAACACGCCACTTTCTATCTCAACACCTGAAACGATGCCGTAACTCGACACATCATCGGGATTTACCTCTTCCAAGCCAATTACAGAGCAGTTGTACCTGTCGAACACTTCTGTTAACTGCTTTGTTCCGCTTTTTCCGTTTTGTATTACATCATCAGCCAAAATGACGGCAAAAGGCTCATCACCCACAACATCCTTTGCCCTCAAAACGGCGTGCCCTAAACCCTTCGGTTCTTTTTGTCTGATATAGACAAAATCCGCCATGTCGCTAATTTTTCTCATTTGTTCAACTAACTCATCCTTTCCCTGAAATTTCAAGTGAAACTCTAACTCAAATGATATGTCAAAATAGTCCTCAATTGCCCTTTTGCCCCTTCCTGTGATGAATATGATCTGCTCGATACCTGCATCTATGGCATCTTCTACGGCGTAGTGTATCAAGGGCTTATCCACAAGGGGTAGCATCTCTTTGGACGAAGACTTTGTGGCGGGTAAAAACCGCGTTCCGAAGCCAGCAACGGGCAGTACGGCTTTTCTAACCTTCATGTTCATGCCTCCAGAGCTTCATTCAGTATTTCTAATAGGTGCACCGTTTTTACGTTGTCTTTGTTTTCCAAGTGCAGTATGTCTGTAAGCTGCATAAGACAGGCGCTGCAGGTTGTAACCAAATATTCAGCCTTTGAATCGACAATATTTTTCACCTTTCTTGAGGCTATTTTTAAGGAAACATCCCTATAGTCGATACTGAACGTGCCACCGTTTCCACAGCATCTATCGGCTTCCTTCATTTCTGTATAGTTTGTTGTTGCTTTTAAGAAGAGCCTCGGTTCATTTTTGACCTTTAAAGCCCTTTTTAGGTGGCACGGGTCGTGATACGTTGTTTTTATGTTTAGCTTTTTTAAACGCTCTTTTGTGCTTGTGAAGTTGTAAAGATAGCTTATGGGGTCTATGATTTTTTCAGCAACCTTTCGAGCCTTTTCTTCCCATTTTCTATCTTCAAAATACATGAAAAGCTTTGGATAGTCTATTTTTATCATGCTTGTGCATGTTGGCTCTAATATAACGATTTTTTCAACATCCAAGCTCAAAAACAACTCTATATTCTTTTCAGCTAAGTACCGTGTATCTTCAAAATTGCCGGCAAAATAGATGGGTGCCCCGCAGCACAGTTGCTTTTTAGGCACAGTAAAGTCTATTTTTAGCTTGTTTACAATATCTATGAACGCATCACCAATCTCTGTGTAGGTATAGTTGATTAGACACCCTGGAAATATGGCGATTTTTGCTTTATTTTTATTTGATCCGTATTTATCCAGGAATGTTTTCTTTGAAAGTGGCGGCAGGGTTCTATTTTTTTCTATTCCACTCAACGAAATTTTCAGGTTTATTCCCTTTCTTGGGCTGTCTATCTCTCTTGCGAAAAAAGGAGAGAACGTTGTTGCGCTTTTAAACGCAAAATCCATAAGCTTTCTGTTTTTTAAAAGTTTGGACATTACCTTTTTGTACGTGGGCAAACCGTGTCGCTTTATGACTTCATGGCGTGCAATTTCTACGATTGTGTCTGTCTCTGAATTGTTGGGGCAGGATTCAACGCATGTTGTACAGAGCAGGCATTTGTATAGGTAATCTTTGGCTGTTTCTTCCCTAAAATCTATGTTACCCTTTATGAATTCGCTTAGAAGTGTGATATGTCCGCGTGCTACAAACGGTTCTGATTTCTCTTCTTTAAAAACAGGGCATACACTCCTGCAGATGCCACATTTAACACACGATTCCCACGCCTGATATAGTCTTTTGTCCATCTATAGCCTCATTTTGTGTGGATTGATTATGTTGTTTGGGTCAAACGCTTTTTTTATCCTCCTTAACAGCTCGATTTGCGTTTTACCCAATTGTTTTTCCAAAAAGTCCTGTTTTGTTATACCTACGCCATGTTCACCCGTTATTGAGCCACCCAACTTTATACACTCGTCAAACACCTCTTCCATTGCCCGGTTGGCCCTTTTTATTTCATCTGCACTATTTGTGTGATACATTATATTGACGTGTATGTTGCCGTCTCCAGCATGGCCAAAATTTACTATTGGCAAGTCGTATTTTTTTGAAATTTTCTCCAAACGTTCAATCATGTCAGCTAATTTTGAACGTGGTACAACGATGTCTTCATTGAGTTTACCATCTGCTATGCGTTTTAGTGTGGGAGATATTGTCCTTCGTGCAAACCAAATTTTCTCTTCCTCTACGGCATTTTTGGCTACAAAAAAGGAAATAACCGATTTGTTGTTTTTTGCCA
>WFQR01000077.1 GCA_015486955.1 Hippea sp.
GTTCTTTAATGGTTAGGTGCTTAATTCCCCCTGGTGAGGATAGCATGCAGGGAAACACCCGTTCCCATTCCGAACACGGCAGTTAAGCCTGCATGCGCCGATGGTACTGCGGGAGCGCCCGTGGGAGAGTAGGTATTGCCAGGGGGGTTAACCTTCCTAAGTTAGAAAAATCCTCATGCAACGTAAATTTTTGTTAAACAATAACGAAAGATGTAATTTTCATGTGGTTTTGTTCCAGCCGGACATACCGCCAAATACAGGTAACATTGCCCGCCTTTGTGTAGCTACAAATTCTACGCTTCATTTAATAAAGCCTTTGGGTTTTTCCTTAAATGATAAGAGGCTTAAAAGGGCAGGATTGGATTACTGGGATAATCTTAAACTTGAGATACACAACTCCTTGGATGATTTTTTAAAAAAATACAAGGACAAAAGGCTCTTTCTTGCCTCAACAAAAGCTGAAAAACCGTATTTTGAAGCAAATTTTAGTGAAGGCGATTTTTTGGTGTTTGGTTCAGAAACACAAGGCTTGCCTGAAGATTTCATAGCTTCTTATTACGATTATTCTATAAACATTCCCATGACAGATAACGTGAGATCCTTGAATTTAGCGGATAGCGTTGCTGTCGTCCTATATGAGGCGATAAGGCAGGTATGTTTTAATAGATAAACATTGCATCTCCGAAGCTGAAGAACCTGTATTTTTTCTCTATTGCTTCTTTGTAGCACTTTAGAATTTTTTCTCTGTTGTAAAACGCGCTTACGAGCATTAATAGTGTTGATTTTGGTAAATGGAAGTTTGTAATTAAAGCGTCGATAATTTTAAATTTATATCCGGGATAGATGAAGATGTCAGTTTCTGAATTTGTTGGTTTTATTAAACCCTCTTTGTTCGATGCTGACTCCAGCGCCCTCACGACCGTTGTTCCAACGGCTATGATCCTTCCACCGGATAGCTTTGTTGAGTTAATAATCTCTGCCGTTTCTTTGCTTATTTCGAATTTTTCTGAGTGCATTTTGTGTTTTTCAACCTCTTTTACCTTTACAGGTCTAAATGTTCCAATCCCTACGTGTAGTGTTATGTAAGTAATTCTTACTCCATTGTTTTTTATTCTTTCCAAAAGTTCTTCTGTAAAATGTAGTCCAGCGGTGGGCGATGCGACAGCACCCATCTTTTTCGCAAAAACGGTTTGATAGTATTCGAAATCTCTTTCTCGGTTGTAGTTATCATAACATCTTTTTATGTACGGGGGTAATGGCACTTCTCCTATTTCTTCTAAAAGCTCATAAATGTTGCTTGTTTCTACGAACTCAACAATTCTCTTGTCGGAATTTTCAAGTCTTGTAATCCTTGCTGTTTGACCGTTTTTTAGTATCACGTCAGTTATCTTTTTTATTTTGCCACGCGTTAAGCACAAGAATTTGTTATTGTCCAATTTTTCCAACAAGAATATTTCTACTTTTCCGCCTGTTTCTTTTTTTGCGAATATTCGTGCAGGTATTACTTTTGTGTCATTTAAGACCAAAAGATCACCGCTATTCAGGAAATTGATGATATCTTTAAAAATCATATGTGTGATTTCACCCGTTTTCCTGTTGCAAACCATTAATTTGCATTCGTCTCTTGGTATATGGGGATGTTGTGCTATTAGCTCTTTTGGTAAATCATAGTCGAAAAGTTCCACGTCCATAGCCTGCAAATTATAGTTAATTTAGACTTGAAAACAAGGATTTGTTGCTTATAATCAAGGGTTGCGAGTACGTTTGTCTCTTGACAAAAAGGTCTTTTGAACCAAATTATAATTAAATGGTGGCATTTCTTGAGAAAAATTATCAGATTGTAGGCATATAAAACTAAAGGAAGGTGGTGGCTATGGCAAAGGATATTAATGATGAGGCTATGAAGAGGATCTTGGATGAGGGAAAGAAAAAGGGATATGTTACGTATGATGAAATTAACGATATACTGCCAGAGGGCATCAGTGTAGATGATATAGATGATTTGATTAGACAATGTGATGATCTCGATATTGATATTATTGACACGGATAAGCAGGTATCTGCTCAGGATGAGATTACAAACTTTGAACTTGAAGAGGACGAAGAAGTTGGTAGTGCCATTAGGATGTATCTAAAAGAAATGGGCAATATACCCCTTCTATCGAGAGAAGAGGAGATAGAGATTGCAAAAAAGATAGAGGAAGGGAAGTCTAAACTCATAAGGAAGTTGATAGAGCTACCGTTTGTACCGTTGGCTATGCAAAAGTTGAAGGAAGAGATAATAAACGGCGAGGAGAAGGTTAAGAATGTATCCAATGCTTTGGATCTGAGTTACGATTTTGACGATGATGAGTCCGAAGAGGATCATACGGCAAAGGAAACGTTTTTGAAGATTTTGGACGATATTATTGAAAAATACGGCGAACTTGAAAAGACCAAAAGTGAAGATGAGATAAACAGCATAAAGGAGTGTATATACAAGGATTTCGAAGAGATTTCTTTGAGTGATAAGTATATACAAAAGATGACAGAGTCCTTTGTCGAAAAGGTGAAGGCGGATAAGAGTATACCGAATAGAGAGGAACTGTTGGATATCTTGGGAGATATAGAGGTTACAAGAAAGGAAGTTGAAGAAGTTAAACAAAAGATGATAAAGGCGAATTTGAGATTGGTTGTATCTATTGCCAAAAAGCACCTTAATAGGGGCTTGTCTTTCCTTGATTTGATCCAAGAGGGCAATATTGGTTTGATGAAATCCGTCGATAAGTTTGATTATAAAAAGGGCTTTAAGTTTTCTACCTACGCAACGTGGTGGATTAGACAGTCGATTTCGAGGGCTATAGCTGATCAGGCAAGAACAATAAGAATTCCTGTGCATATGATTGAAACGATAAATAAGATTGTTAGAGCGTCAAAGCTGTTGGTTCAGGAAAAGGGTAAAGAGCCGACAGCAGCGGAGTTAGCCGAATATTTGGGTATGGATGAAGACAAGATTAAGAGCATAATTAAGATAGCAAAGGAGCCCATTTCACTTGAGACGCCAATAGGGGACGATAACGATACACATTTAGAGGATTTTATTGAAGATACAAGAACAAAGCAACCACTAACATACGTGATCGAGGAAAATCTAAAGGAGAAGATTGAAGAGGTTTTATCCACTTTAACAGAGAGAGAGGAGAAGGTTTTGAGGATGAGGTTTGGTATTGGCGATGGACACGACCATACGCTTGAAGAGGTTGGTAGAGTGCTTGGTGTTACAA
>WFQR01000078.1 GCA_015486955.1 Hippea sp.
GGCATTGCTTAGCACAATATTGTTTAGGTGAGAGTTTATATCTGCATTTAGGTTTCTGATACCGTAGAGTGAGCCATCTTTAATGGTTAAGATTGCCTTTTTTATGTAGGGTTTTTGTGTTATTGAGAAATCTACCTCGCCACTTAGCGTGCCTGATACGGGAATGGGTAAAAGACTTTGTATATCGGAGATCTTTAACTCATTTGCCCTTGCTGATAGATTTATGATCTTTTTCTGTTTTACATCTATGACGCCAGAAAGCGAAAGGTTACCGATACCTTGAGCTGTTAGTTTTTTGATTTTCAATATGCCATTTGAAAATGCGCCAGTTACGTTTGTATTCAATGCGATGCCTTTGAACGTTATGGGTATCGTTAGATTTGTTGAGAATGTAAAGTTGTCTATTGCTCCATTTACGTTGCCGTTCACCTTTACCCAATTTAACTTGAGCTTATCTGTTTCCTTTGCTATTGCGTTCTCTAAAAAGTTTAGCTCATTCCTTGAGATCTTTGCGTTTATTTGACCATAGAGACCCAATTCTGGCTTTATTGTTATCTTCAGTTTGTCTGTTCTAAATTGAGACTCTTTTGTTTGTGCTGTGAAGTTTTTGAAAAGTAGATACATAGAAGTAATCTTGCCGTTTTTTGTTAATCTATTTATTTCAACGTACCCCGATGTTTTTATCCAATCGTTCGGTATGTTTGGATTTACGAATTCTATATTATTTGGGTACAGTTTCAACGCAAAATCAAAATAAGGTTTCGGTTTGAACCTATAACTGTAGACTTCTATTTGTGACTTGATTTCCCCTTTTAGGTTCTTTGATCTTCCCAATAGCTTTAAATCGCTTTCCGAGAGTATGTTTTCTTCTATGAATAGCCTAACAAGTTCTGTTACTGTGCCGTAAAGATTCAGGTGTAGGTCACTTCTAAAGCTTTTTCTGTAAAGTATAAAGCTTGAGTTCTTTGCTTTGATTTTATCAAATATACCAGAGGCTGTGGCAATGATTTTATCTTCTGTTATCTTAACCTTGCCGTCATTTAGTTCAAAAAATGGATTACTTGGGTTTATTCTAAACTTTACGTCCTTAATTAAAATCAGTCCACTTTTAACAAAAGATAGCGATGGTTGTCCTGAAAATTTAACCTTTCTTAAAGAGATCTCACCAGATCCAAGATACGGTTTTATATCCTTTGGTAATAGGTAGAAAAACTGTGATACATCAATAAACGGTGTGGAGATTGAGCCTGAAAGTGTGGATTTGACAGGATTCTTTGTGTTAAAGTTGCCACTCAGTTTCAAAAGAAAGCCATTTTTGCTCTTTGAAGTCAGGCTTCTGATTTTTATTATATCAGTATCTATTTTGCCTGTAATTTCTGTTGACACATCGGACAGCAATATGGATTTGAACCTAAAGGAAGATACCTTTGAATTGATCGAAAAGTCAAGATTTTTATCTAAATTTCCCTTCGTTTTAATGTTTCTTGCTAAAGCGCCAGATATTTTGATCTTAGGTATCTCTGCTCTAAATGCCAATTTGCCCTTTTGGATCTTCAAATTTAATCCAATGGGTATTTTGTCTATCGTTCCTTTAAAACCCAAAGAATTACTTTTTGTCAAAAGGTTCGCGGTCAAATTTAACTGTCCGTTTATGTTTATTTGGTTAATATCAATGCTTATCTTTGGTATGTAAAGGTCTACGGGTATGTATGGGATTTCGGGGAAGATTAACCCTTTTTTTGATTTTGTATGTGTTTGCTTTATCTTGATGAAAACCTTTTCCACACCAATTTTTCCAAAGTAGTCCTTTCCCGTAATTTTTGCGACTAAGAGTTTTGCAACGTTTAAATCAACATGGGGTTTGTAAACAGAAAGCTCAAGCTCTTTGGATTTTATGTATATGTTTTTGACAGTGATTGTAAGGTTGGGAAATTGCTTGTTGATACCTATTTTGTTAATAGAAACAGCAATTCCCTTTGTTTTAGCAGAAGTTAGTTGTGTGTTTAAGATAGACCTTATTCTGTTTGGTGTTATGGAGTGCCATACAAAAAAAATAGCCGCTGCGACCAAAAGGATTAAGGCAGCAACGGCTATTGATGAGTACTTGAAAACTTTTTTCATTTCTTCTTAATGTACTTCGATATGTCCTGTAGTCCTAAAATTACGTAACCTTCATTTTTTCCCGTTTTGATTATCATGGCTGGTGTTCCATTTATGCCATGCTCAAATGCCGTTCTTAAGATCTTATCAAGCAAAGGCTTGTATTCCTTGTATATCTTGTCCATATCCTTTTGATTTTTTACAGCTTCTGATACCTTTGAAAACTCTGCACCCTCAACTTTGTTGATAGCCTCGTTTAGACCCTTGTTCTTTTCTATGTCCAGAAACAGTGCACTTGCTTTTGCCGCCCTTTCACCGTGTACGTCAAAGGGAATTATGTGCAGCTTAATTTTACCTTCTTTGGCTAATTTCATAAGCTTGGGCAACTCCCTTTTACAGAATGGGCAGTAAGGGTCTGAGAACATGTAAACCTCAACACCCTTGCCAATGGATTTTTTTGTGTTTTTTGGCATACCTTTCAATAATTCATTGAGCCAACTGATGTCCGTTTTTGCCTGTTCAACGGATACTTTTGGTTCAACCCTCGTTAGCCTGCCATTTTCAAACTTTAGCACTATTGGGACTATAACTTGTTTGTTCTTTGATACCCACAGGTATCTGTGGTAGATTGTACCGGTGTTTTTGTTCTTAATGGATACGTTAAGCTGCTTGAAGCCCTTAAGCTCACTCTTTTTCTCAACCTTCACCGTGTACGGTGTGTTTGGTGGCACGAGTTTGCCTACAATACCCTTGTATGTGGAATTGTTACCGCTGGCTAAAGCTGGAAAGGACAGACACGCCACCAATGCACTGCTGATGATCGTTTTTCCAAATCTCATTTTTCACCTCCAATTTTTTGTCGGTTAGATTATATATTTTTTCTTGGGAATTACAACAATCAATGATTTTTAAGGTGGTTGACAATGATACCCACATCCTTTACAATTCAAAACCACAGGAGGCGCTATGTTAAGGAGATTTTTGCTTGTTATACTTGCGAGTTTTTTCCTATACTCTTGCGGTTTCGATAGTTCTCTTTTGATAAAGAGGATTGACCTTCTGCAACAGCAGGTTAACCTAAACTCCCAGAGGATTACGGAAAATTCAGAACGCATTGATAGTATAGAACAAAAAATTGAGAAGATAAAAGAGAGACTTGCAAAAGAAAGGGAACAGAATAACTTTTTGGCTCAAATTCCTCCTGTTACTGTAATCGATAATGAGACGCAGGGTTCACTAACAAGCCAAGCTCCTGTGAATGACGATAATGGTAGTGTTAAAAAACAGGTGTCAAAAGTTGAGAAGGTTAAAAGTGAAAAGGATAGCAGGACTGCAAGTGGACATGTGATTAGTAAGTCTGCTGTAAAGAGCAGTTTACAGAGTAAAGATTTAGATCCCAACAAGCTATACAAGAAGGCCTTATCTTTGTATTTTTCATCCAATTACGAGAATGCGTCGAAGTTGTTTAAGGAGTTTTTGAAGAATTTTGATAAAACCAATCCTCTGTACGACAATGCCATGTTTTGGCTTGCTTACTGCTACCTGCATGAGAACAAAACACAAAAAGCTGTTGAATTGTTTAATAGGTTAATAGAGGAGTTTCCCTACGGATCTGTTGAAAACGGCGGAAAAACGGACGCTGCTATTTATGCTTTGATAAAGATATACAAAAAGGAAGGGAATATAGGCCAAATCAATAAATACAGTCACTTGCTCTTAAAGAGATTTCCCCAAAGCAAGTATGCTGCATATTTGAAAAGGAGGCAAAAGGGATGAAAAGATTTTTTTGGGTTTTGTTTATATTATCGATTGCTTTGAATTCTTACGCTATAGGTGAACTGTATGTGGTTAAACCCCACGATACACTGTGGGATATATCAAAGAGGTTCTATAAGAACCCCTACCTGTGGGGTAAAATATGGAAAAACAACACGTATATCAACGATCCGGATCTGATCTTTCCCGGTGAGATTTTAAAAGTTGGAAAGTACGGATTAGAGATCTTTAAGCCGCAAAAGAAGGCAAATAACCAGCCTGTAAAGAAGGCAAAGAATGAGCACAATAAGAAATACATTACAGCCATTTGGTTTGATGGTCATAGGTTCTTTTCTTCGTGTGGAAAGGGTTACTGTATTTGGAATAAGAAGGATTTTGAGCTTGCAAAGATGAGCTTTGATACGTACGACAACATAGAGGTTACTTTGGGAGATACGGTTTATCTTCATACAAATAGGAGTAGTTTGCCAAAAAAACTCTATGTCTATAGGGAATACAAGGATTTTTTGGATACCTCACTTTGCTCGGATGAAGATAGCGTCTTTTTGCCTTTAGGTGAAGTTGAGGTTGTAAAAAAGGTTAAAAATGGCATTTTTGAGGGCAGGGTTACAAAGGCTGTAACAGAAATTTCAAAGGACGACGTGGTATCGAGTGTTTACCCGTACGAAACGGTTGAAAAGCAAGTTATGGCAAGGGTCGGAGATGTGAAGGTTAAACAGATATTGGTAGAACAAAACGAAATGCAAAGCGGCTTAGGTTTTATCTTTTTCTTTAGGGCTTCAAAGGATTTGCCTGTGTTGGCAGGCAAGGAGATAGAACTTGCAAGGGTAAATGAAGGTTCCCCTATCCCTGTCACAGTAGCAAAAGGTATTGTTATCAGTCAATATAAGAGGTTTATTGGCATCTATTTCCCCTCCATTAATGGCTTAAAAGAGATTCCAGATAGGACACAAGAATACGTTTTGAGGTGATAGGATATGTTAAAGGTCTATAACACGGCTTCAAGGAGCTTAGAGGAGTTTAAACCGCTGAATGATAACAAAGTTGGTATGTACGTGTGTGGTGTTACCGTATATGATTTCTGTCATATCGGTCATGGCAGAAGCGCCGTTGCATTTGATTTGATCTATAGGTATTTGAAGTACAAGGGCTATGATGTGACATTTGTTAAAAATTTTACCGATGTGGATGACAAGATAATCAACAGGGCAAATAAAGAGGGTGTTAGTTGTGAGGAGATTTCGAATAGGTACATTGAAGAGTACTACAAAGACATGGACAAGTTGAATATAGAAAGGCCCACATATGAGCCAAAAGCAACGGAGCATATAAGTGAGATTATTGACTTGGTTAAAAAGCTGATTGAGAAGGGTTATGCATACGAAGTGGATGGTGATGTGTACTTCAGTGTTGAGAAGTTCAAGGATTACGGTAAGCTGTCGCACAAAAACATAGAGGAATTAAAAAGCGGTGCAAGGGTTGAGATAAACGAAAAAAAGAAGAACCCGCTGGACTTTGCTTTGTGGAAGAAATCCAAAGAGGGTGAACCGTGGTGGGATTCACCGTGGGGAAAAGGTAGGCCTGGATGGCATATTGAATGTTCTGCTATGAGTATGAAGTACTTAGGCGAATCGTTTGATATACACGGCGGCGGTGAGGATTTGATATTTCCCCATCACGAAAATGAGATTGCCCAGAGTGAGGCGGCTACGGGAAAGCCCTTTGCCAAATATTGGATACACAACGGTTTCGTAAGGATAAACAAGGAAAAGATGAGTAAATCATTGGGCAACTTCTTCACGTTACGGGAGGTATTAAGACAGTACAACGGAGAAACGTTGAGGTATTTTCTACTTTTAACCCATTACAGAAGCCCCATAGATTTCTCATTTGAGGGATTGGATGCAGCCAAGGAGGCATTAAATAGGTTTTATAACTTCATACAGAGGCTTGAAGAGACCGAGTTTTTTAAGGATGGCGAAAGAAATGATGAGCTTGAAAGCGTACTGAATTCTTTGATAGAGCGTTTTGAAGATGCAATGGACGATGATTTTAATGCTCCGAAAGCCATAGGTGAGGTTTTTGCAACAATTAGGTCTTTCAACCAGTATCTGGACAAGATGGAGAAGGAGGGCAAGAAACCCTTTAGTGGCTATAAAGAGAAGTTTTTGGACGATATAAACAAGATCTCATCTGTTTTGGGCGTATTTGGGACGTCATCTGCAAGCTGGTTCATACCAGAGGACATTGACGTGGAATGGGTCAAGAAAAAGATAGAGGAAAGGGCTATAGCGAGAAAAAGGAAGGATTTCGAGACAGCAGATAAAATTAGGGATGAGCTTGCCAAGCATGGCATTATCCTTGAAGATGCAAGGAACTATACGAGATGGAAAGTGAAAAGATAGACAACGAAAAGGGTTTGTTGCTGGACGATGAGATAGATACATTTGAAAGCAGTGCACTTACAAACTATTTAAAAGAGATATCAAACATACCAGTACTCTCTCAAGAAGAAGAGAGGGAGTTGGGCTATAGGATTAAAAAAGGTGACAAAGAGGCACTAAAGAAATTGGTTAAACACAACCTGCGTTTTGTTGTCAGTGTAGCTAAGAAATATAGGAATTTGGGCATACCGTTAATGGATCTAATAAATGAGGGTAATTTGGGTCTGATAAAGGCTGCAAAGAAGTTTGACCCGGATAGGGATGTGAAATTTATCTCCTATGCTGCGTGGTGGATTAAGCAGTCGATAATGAAATACATAACCGAGCAGAGCGCACCTATAAAAATTCCCCTAAAGGCCAAAAACAGGTTGCAGAAGTTGGATAGTTTGAGGGATGAGTATAAAAAGACGTACAACGAAGAACCATCAGAAGAAAAACTCATGGATATCGCGGATTTGAGTGAGCGCGAGTTGAAGAATACAGAATTAACGCGTTTTAGGTTTGAATCGCTGGACGATTATGTGGGTGACGACAAGGATATCGCCTTAAGTGACCTTATCAGCTTGGAGGAGGAGTCTGTTGAGGATAGGCATATAAAGGAATCTCTAATTGAAGAGGTTAATAGGTGTCTTGAAGAGCTGCCCGAAAGGGAAAGAGATATAATCATGCTAAGATACGGTCTTTACGACGGCAAGCCGAGAACACTGAGGGAAATTGGTGAAAAATACGGCATAAGTAAAGAGAGGGTCAGGCAGTTGGAAAACAACATCCTTAACAAGCTAAAGAGGAAGTTGAAAGGATACAAATGAACCCTTATGAGGTACTCGGTGTTAGCGATAATGTTTCAGAAGAACAATTGAGAGAGATATTTATTAATCTTGCCAAAAAATTCCATCCTGACACGGCAACCACTGAGGAAGAAAGAAGAGAAAAGGAGAGACGTTTTAAGGAGATTACTTATGCCTATGGGCTTTTAAAGGGCAAATTGGAAAAACCCTTGTATATGGATGAAAAAGAGAAAAATAAGGGTTTAGATGTTTCTTTGATAAAGAAAAAGGCCCATGTATTTATCAAGAACGGTGATTTCAACTCTGCTATAGATATTCTAAAGGTTTTGGATGAAAATGATTATGAGGTCAACATGCTGTTGGGTCTGGCGTTGTTTAAGAAGAAAAAGTATCACCGTGCAGTTGAGCACTTTAAAAAGGCCATAGAGATAAACCCGTGGAAGGCGGATCCCTATGCCTATTTGGGGGAGGTTTATTCAGAGATCAATTTAAAGAAATCTGCAATGCACTATTACAAAGAGGCTTTAAAGATAGATCCAAACAACACTATGGCTCTAAATGGGATAGAAAAACTCTCTAAAGTTAAGTTTTCCATAAAATCCCTGTTCAAAAAAGGTTAATCTTGCAAAGGTTAAATTACAAGGAAGTTATAAAAAAAATACTATCCTTAGATGATTCTCCTCACAAGATAGCGCTATCTTTTGCCGTCGGGGTTTACATATCCATATCCCCTTTTCTGGGTTTTCATACCTTACTTGCTATTCTCCTGTCCTTGATTTTTAAGCTCAACAAGGTTGCTACGATTACTGGGTCTTGGATAAACAATCCGTGGACGTTGGCACCCGTTTATTATGCGGATTTGAAGATAGGGTGTTTTGTTTTGAACAACGAAGTTAACTTTAACATAAGGCCGTTTACATTGGAACATTATTTGAATAGCGGAAAGTACGTGTTTTTTGATATACTTGTTGGCAGTATTATTTTGGGCGTTGCTGTATCAACCGTGACTTACTTCGTTTTGAGATTTATTTTGGAAAGAAGGAGAAAGAATGTTTCCTATCAAGGATGATATTCCATCCTATTCAAGGCCTGTTGTGAATTATACGCTTATACTTGTAAATGTATTTGTCTTTTTCTATGAGCTTAGCCAACCA
>WFQR01000079.1 GCA_015486955.1 Hippea sp.
CAAATTCTGTCAATTGCCTCTATTGTGTTAGTGCAGTATTTCCTCAAAAATTTTTCATCCACATTCTCTTTTTTAGCCGCCTCTAAAGCAGTTTCACCGTCAAAATCCACATACGCTATCCTTCCCGTCAGCTCGCTCGAAGGTCTTCCAAAATCATCGCCGGGTAAGAATGCAACCGACCTTTCATCCAAAACCGTATTGCAAAGCTGCCTGCTTGTATAAATTCCCCTTTTGCTTAGTTTGTCCCTTAAATTTGAGAAATCGGGCAGATAATAAAAGGCCCCATCGGCAAGCGGTGTTTCTATTCCAACCCTTTTGAAATTTTCATAGATATAAACAGCCAAAGCTTTTAATATTTTTCTGCTGCGATTTAGGTAATCTATAATCTCATCGTCAAATTCAAAGGCCCTTATGGATGCATATTGAATTGGGGCACTGACCGATGTAAATGTCTCACTGGCAACGGAGGCCATCTTATCGGCAAGCCATGAAAGTTCCTTAGGTATAGCAAATGTCCCAAGTCTCCAACCTCCAGCACCACACCACTTACTTAGCCCACTACTGATTATCGTGCCTTCCGGATAAAACTTGGCTATGGATATATGCTTTCCATCGTGGTGTAGCTCACCGTATATCTCATCGGAGATAATAATTACACCGTATTTTCTTGCAACCTCGCCAATCTCCTTGAGTTGTCCTTCGTTATATGTTTTACCTGTTGGGTTGTTGGGATAGTTCAAGATCATAACCTTTGATGTGTTAGGATTGTTTTTACAGTAACCCTCTAATACATCACTCCTAAGAAGCCAATCATCCTCTTTCTTTGTCTCAAGCCACGATACCTTTCTGCCCAAGATCTTAGCCTGAGGGGCATAGGAAACCCAACTCGGGGCTGGCAGAAGCAACTCAGAATACATAACAAGCTGTGCTATAAACATCAGTTCCTTAGAACCTGGACCAACGAGTATATTGTCTATCTCAAATTCAACACCCTGGGATTTCTGATAGTATTTTTTAATGGCCTCCCTTAGTTCATAAAGTCCCTTAACTGGCAGATAATCCTTGACATGAGCGTATTTTTTTAAAGCTTCAACAACGGATGTTGGAACCGGAAAAGGAGACTGCCCAAGACCAAGCTTGTAAACCTTTTTCCCTTGTGCAATCATTAAATTGCTTTTTTCGTTTATCTCAAGTGTGGCAGATAAAGGCAAATCGACAACATTCATATTCACACAGACCATACGCCTCTCCTTTTTAAGTAGCCATTGCTGGCTTTGATTTTATCCTCATCTTTTGCTCAATATACAAAAGACCCATAACGGCAAGACCGATGAAATACATATAATACTTCATGTCGTTTGGCAGATGAAGCCAGTGTAAAATGCCTGCTGGATTGAACAAGACCCACGATGCAAATAGGAAGAATGGGATCTCGTACCACTTATTTTTAGTTAAAAACCACCCCTGAAGGGCGCTGGCAAAGGCAAAAGACCCTATAATCGCCATTACAAATATCATGATTATTTTGGGCCAGCTTGTTATATGGTAAAGTATTAGATCTGGATTAAAGACAAACATAAACGGCAAGATCGCCGTCCTCATATCGTATATGAACCCCTGAACCGCTGTAGGTATAGGATCAGCATCAGCTAAAGCTGCAGCAGCATAAGCAGCCAATCCCACAGGTGGCGTATCGTCTGCAATAATTCCAAAGTAAAAACAAAAGAGATGGGCAGCCATTAGTGGAACAAAGAAACCATAATTGTGTGCGATTGTTACAATAACAGGAGCCGTTAAAGAAGCCATAACGATGTAGTTAGCCGTTGTGGGAAGCCCCATTCCCAAAAGAAGGCTCGCCATAGCTGTGATAATCAACAACAGATAGATGTTACCGTGTGAAAGTGTATCAACGAATTCCGTTATCATACTGCCTATACCCGTAGCCACAAGACCCACAACTACACCAGCCGAAGCACATGCTAATGCAACTATAACCATATTTCTGGAACCAGAAACGAATGCCTCAGCTGTTAATCTAACAGAGTTCTTTATCGCCTGTAAAACCGTTATACCCTCTTTCTTAACCTTTACAAACTCTTGATAAAGAATAACGAAAATGAGGATTATTATCGTTCTAAAGGCAGACATTGCAGGCGAATGCCTCAATACAACAAGCTCGATAACAAGCCACGTTATAGGAATTAGATAGTGAAACCCATTCTTTAAAACTTCTCTTGCATTGGGTAGTTCTTCCTTTGGCAATCCTCTCAAACCAAGTTTACTTGCTTCAAGATGTGAAACATAAAAGAGCGTTATATATGCCACCAAAGCTGGAATAAACGCAGCCTTAACAACGGCAATGTACGGCACATTGACATACTCGGCGATAATAAATGCCGCTGCACCCATAATAGGTGGCATAAGCTGTCCATTTATACTTGCCGCGACCTCTGTAGCCCCCGCCTTCGTTGGGGGATAGCCCGTTTTTTTCATTAGAGGAATGGTGAATGTACCTGTAGTAACAACATTGGCAACAGAAGATCCAGAAACAAGACCCGTTAAGCCGCTTGCCACAACGGCCGATTTTGCAGGTCCGCCTTTGTATCTTCCAAGACCAGCAAAGGCTAAATCAATAAAAAACTTACCCGCACCAGCCTTTTCAAGCATCGCTCCAAGCAAAACAAACAGATATACAATATTCGTGGAAACCCTCAAAGGTATACCAAAAATACCCTCAGTGGATAGTGAAATCTGGCTTACATATTTATCTATGGTTACGCCTTTATACGCAAGGATATCGGGAAGGTATGGGCCAAAGAAGGCGTAAAACGAAAACAGAATACCAACCATAGGCAAAGCTGGCCCTATAGCCCTCCTTGTAGCCTCAAAGACCATAACAACCAATAGAAAACCAAAGATTTTATCTGTTAAATTTGGAGCACCCATTCTCATGCTTATGCCATTCCACGCAATAGTTATGTACAATGCCGAAACAACACCCAAAGCGGCAAGTATGTAATCTATCCAAGGAATACCTTCCCTCTGGGACAAGAAAGGCAAAAACTTTATTTTTTTCTTTTTAAAAAAGGGAACAGATAGGAAAATCATGGCCATAGCAAATGCAAGGTGAATGGATCTTGAGAAGGTGGAATCTATAGTCAGGACGCTGGCAATAAGCAATTGAAAAATCGCCCATCCAACACCAATTACCATTATTATTGCACGCTCATACTTGTTGAGTATCCTCACATCGCCCGTATCTTCCCTTATTAGCTCTTCTACCTTCTTTTTTTTCTCCTCAGATAAAAGAACGTCCTTTTCGCTCATACAACCCCCTACAAGCTCAAACTAAAAAAGGGGCACAGTGCCCCTTTCATAATAGATTGTTAGCTAAAAAACTACTGTTGTATAAGTTTTTTAGGAATGTACTTAATCAAGCCACTTTCTTTGTAATATTTCAGTGCCCCTGGATGGATTGGAGCTGTCATTCCTTCAAGCATGTTCTTCTTTGTCAGCGTTGCAAATGCAGGGTGTAGCTTCTTGAACTGATCAAGGTGATCAAAAACCTCTTTTGTGATTGCATAAACTACATTATCAGGCTCATTCTTGCTTGTTACAACCAACGCTTTAACACCGATCGTCCAAACAACATCCTTTTTGTTAGCAGCCATTGGATAGAATTTTTTAACGGGAATTTCAGATTTTGCATAGTATGGATGTGTCTTCAACAATTCCTCAACAGGTTTACCCGTAATAGGAACGATCTTAACCTTAATTCTTCCGCTTGTAGCCTCCTTTATTGCACCATTTGGATGGCCAACTGTGTAGAAAAATGCATCAATTCTTCCGTCCTGAAGCAGTCCAGGAGCCTCTACAGCCTTTACATATTCAGGATGTATATCGCTTAAAGAAATACCAAAGGCTTTTAAAATATCCTTAGCGTTCTGCAACTGCCCTGATCCTGGATTACCCAGGTTAACCCTTTTACCTTTAAGGTCATAAACACTGTTTATACCAGCGTCGGCCCTTGCAACAAGCGTTATGGATTCGTTATGCAGGCCAAAAACACTCCTCAAGTTCTTTTGTGGACCCTTATTCTTCCACTCTGCCAATCCATTCCAAGCCTCATATTCCCTATCAGACTGGCAAATTCCGAAGTCAAGATCGCCACTCAATACAGCGTTAATGTTGTAAACCGAGCCAGCAGTTGATTCAACTGTCATCTTGATGTGGTACTGTTTAAATTTGGCGTTAACCATTTTAGATATAGCACCACCAGCAGGATAGTAAACACCAGTTACACCACCCGTACCAATGGTAACAAATGTGATCTTTGCCTGTGACAGACTTGCAACACTAAACACAAAGACCAAAACGCCAACCATCAAATAAAGCAACCTTCTCATAAACACCTCCAAACAAGATTTAAAAATAAATTCGCATTTAAAAAGATCCATCTCGTTTTTCAATCTACTATATTTAAATTAATTTGTCAATTAATAAATTTTAAATGACATTTAAACGCTGTAAAACCAGCGATACCAATCAATAAAGTTCTTTATTCCAACCTCGGGAGGGGTATAGGGCTTATAGCCCAATTCATCTATCAAGGCAGTTACATCGGCATAGGTTGACTCAACATCGCCTGGCTGCATGGGAAGGTAGTTTCTTTTGGCCTTTTTACCAAGTTCCTTCTCAATAATTTCAATAAATCGCTCTAAACTAATGGGTGCGTTATTACCTATATTGTAAATCTTGTAAGCAACCTTAGAAGACGATGGATCTGGGTTCAAAGCGTCCCATTTTTCGTTGGGCTTTGCCGGATTTTTTATAACCCTGACTACGCCTTCAATAATGTCATCGATGTACGTAAAATCCCTCTGCATCTTGCCGAAGTTATAGACATCAATGGGTTTATCTTCCAAAATATTCTTTACAAACTTAAATAAGGCCATATCGGGCCTTCCCCACGGTCCGTAAACGGTAAAAAATCGCAGACCTGTTACCCTCAGACCATAAAGATAGCTATACGTATGAGCCATAAGCTCATTGGATTTTTTCGTCGCAGCATACAAGCTTATTGGATGGTCAACGTTGTGTTTTTCTGAAAATGGCTGTTTCTTGTTTAAACCGTAAACACTTGAAGATGATGCAAAACTCAAATTCTCTACATTAAAGTTCCTGCACGCTTCCAGTATATTCAAAAAACCATAGATATTGCTATCAATGTAAGAGTAAGGGTTTTTCAAAGAGTACCTGACACCGGCTTGTGCCGCTAAATGACACACGGCATCAAACTTTTCATTATGGAACAGTTTATCTATTGACTCCTTATCTTTCAAATCGAGCTTTATAAAAGCGTAATTGGTGTATTTTTTGGAAAATAGTAGCTTACCGTAATCGATAGGTGATTCTATACCCGATTCTTTCAAACGTCCATACTTTAAATTCACATCGTAGTAGTCGTTTATATTATCCAAACCCACAACATCGTATCCCTCTTTTGAAAGTCTATTAGCAAGGTGAAAGCCTATAAAACCCGCTGTTCCCGTCACTAAGATCTTCATTGTGCCTCCCTGGATAAAGCAAATTTCACAAAAACGTTGTACTTCTTCAATGCCTCAAAAAGCACAGAATTTAAAGCTACCCTATAGGCCGTTTGTATCGTATAAATTTTATTTCCAAACCTATCTACATATTTGACAATAACAGGTCTGTCACCAGAATTCCTATCCAAAACTGTCTTGATTTTATCCAAAGAAGTCAACGAATCATCGTTTAAGAACAGTTCAACTGCTGAAATGTAATTTGCAAGTTCATCCTGATCTATTATATCTTTAACAATAATGTTTGTTTTTTCTGTTGTGGGATCAAGATTACCAACAATCACAAGAAGTTTGTTACTTTCCAAAAGTTTCGCCTTTTGTTCATAAAGTTTTGGAAATACAGTCGCCTCAAACGTGCCTTTTAGATCCATAAACTTCACAAAAGCCATTGTTTCTTTCTTTTTTGTCCTGGTTTTCCTTATGCCAACCGGTATACCAGCCAAAATCACATCCTGATCAAACATTTGAGATACATCTTCGCTTGTGGCGTTAACAATAGCCCTGACCAAACTTTCGTACTTTGATAGCGGATTGGAGCTAACAAAGAAACCCAATAGTTCCTTTTCGTATTGTAAAATTTCTTCTTCCTTGATTTGCTTAGCTTTCACAAGCTCTGGATAACTATCCTCTGTTTTTGATGCACCGAACAGTGCAACCCTCTTTGCCTGTGTCTTCTTTGACTTCTTGTTTACCCAGTCCATTAAAACATCTAAAGATGCAAGCAGTGTAGCTCTATTACCATGAAGCGAATCAAAACAGCCGCTCTTTATCAAACTCTCTAAAACCTTCCTATTCACCTTTCTTGTATCAACACGCTCGAGAAAGTCGAAGATATTTCTAAATTTACCTGACTGCCTAACTTCGATGATGTTGTTAATTGCAGCATCCCCAACATTCTTGATGGCAGAAAAGCCAAACCTAATAACCTTTTTACCATCCTTTTCTGCAACGGCAAAGTCATGGAAACTGTCGTTTATATCTGGCGGCAAAACAGTTATGTTCATTCTGTTACACTCTTCAATGTACTTTGCAATGTTGTCTGTGTTGTTCTTTTCGCTTGTGAGCAGGGCGCTCATAAAGTATGCAGGATAGTGCGCTTTTAAATACGCCGTCTGATAGGCAATGTAGGCATAGGCAGCAGAGTGGGATTTGTTGAAGCCGTACTCTGCAAACTTGGCCATGAGGTCGAATATGTATTCTGCCTTATCTTTTGGTATTCCCCTCTTTGTTGCTCTCTCAATGAATATACCTCGCTGTTCATCCATGACCTCTTTTTTCTTTTTGCCCATCGCCCTTCGCAAGATGTCTGCCTCACCAAGGGAGTAGCCTGCAAGTTTGCTTGCGATCTGCATGACCTGCTCCTGATACAGGATTATGCCGTATGTGTCTTTGAGGATTTCTTCAAGTTCTGGCAATGGATATTCAATAGGTTTTTTGCCATGCTTTCTGTCTATAAAGTCCTGAACCATACCACTGCCCAATGGACCGGGTCTATAAAGGGCAACAAGGGCTATTAGATCTTCAAATGTTGTGGGTTTGAGCTCTGTTATAAGCCTCTGCATACCAGATGACTCAAGCTGGAATACGCCTAATGTATCGCCCCTCTGGAGAAGTTTATAGGTCTCTTCATCATCAAGGGGAATCTTAGATATATCAAAACCGTTGCCAATGAGTTTGACGGTTGTGTCGATGATGGTAAGGTTTTTCAAGCCCAAGAAGTCAAATTTAATCAAGCCTATATCTTCAAGATAATCTTTAGAAAACTGAACGGCTATCGTATCCTCGCCCGGCGCTTTATACAGCGGACAGCTTTTATAGATAGGTTCTGTGGATATAACAACACCCGCAGCATGAATGGATGCATGTCTCTTTACACCCTCAAGCGTTTTCGATATCTCAAAAAGCTTTTTTACCTTCTCATCCTTATCTATTTCCTGCTTTAGTTGGGGATTGGATTTTATAGCACCATCCAAATCCTCACCGTTTGGAATCATTTTAGCAATTCTGTCTGCCTCCTTGTATGGAAAACCAAGAACACGGGCAACATCCCTGACAACGGCTTTTGCTCCCATCGTTCCAAAGGTGATAACCTGTGCCACATTATGCTCCCCATACTTCTCTCTAACATAGTGTATGACCTCATCGCGCCTTTCTGCACAGAAGTCAACATCTATATCTGGCATTGTTACCCTCTCTGGATTTAGGAAGCGCTCAAAGAGTAGGTTGTATTTGATGGGGTCTATATCTGTTATGCCAATAGAGTATGAGACAAGGCTGCCTGCAGCTGAGCCTCTGCCAGGGCCAACGGGTATGCCATTCCTCTTTGCATAGTTAACAAAGTCCCAAACGATGAGGAAGTAACCTGAGAAACCCATCTGCTCTATTATGGCAAGCTCATGCTCAAGTCTTTTCTTATAAAGCTCCTTTTTATCTTTATCAAAACCCCGTGTTCTTCTTTCTAACCCTTCATAGGCAAGTTTTCTTAAAAATTCTTTTTCATCTGAGCCATCCGGTGTTTGATAGTGGGGAGGAGCAAGTTTGCCAAGTTCCAATTCAACATTACACATGTCAGCTATTGTTTTGGAGTTATAGACAAACTCGGGGTTGTCTTTGAAAACCTCAAGCATCTCTTCTTCTGTTTTGAAGTAGAACTCATTTGAACCCATCCTCATTCTGTCTTCATCGTCCAAGTGCTTGTTTGTCTGAACGCAGAGG
>WFQR01000080.1 GCA_015486955.1 Hippea sp.
AGTATAGCTTGAATATCTATGAAGACATGATCTCAAAACCCTATGGCATCATATTAATATCTGGTCCAACGGGTTCAGGTAAAACAACCACGCTGTATGCGACACTGAACAAGCTCAATACGCCGGAGAAGAATATAATCACCGTTGAAGACCCGATTGAATACAACTTTAAACTGATAAACCAAGTCAATGTTGATGAAGCGGCTGGTCTAACTTTTGCTAATGCTTTAAGGAGCATCTTAAGGCAAGATCCTGACATTATTATGATCGGTGAGATCAGGGATAAGGAGACTGCCGAGATTGCCATTCAGGCATCTTTGACGGGGCATTTGGTTTTATCGACAATACACACAAACGATGCCGCATCGAGTGCTGTGAGGCTTGTTGAGATGGGCATTGAGAATTACCTTGTCTCGACATCTTTGATAGGTGTTGTGGGTCAAAGGTTGGTTAGAAAAATATGTCCATATTGCAAGGTTGAATATAAACCGGAAAAAGAGCTAATCGAAAGATTGGGTTTGGATGAGGACATTGTTTTGTGTAAAGGCGAGGGATGTGAGAAGTGCAAGTTTAGTGGCTATCAGGGCAGGATTGGTATCTATGAAGTTATGAAGATAGATAGAGATATAAGGAGTCTAATTAACAAAAACGCTCCTATTGATGAGATCAGGCAGAAGGCTAAAGAAAATGGTATGCGGTTTATGAGGGATAGCGGACTTGAGCTTGTGAAGAAGGGCGTTACAACGCTTGAAGAGGTCTTAAGGGCAACGATTGTTAAGGAATAAGGATTATGGAGAAAAAATGAAAAAACTGCCCATTGGCATTCAGACATTTAGGGAGATCATAAAAGACGGTTATATTTACATAGACAAGACAAAAGAAGCGTATGAGCTTATAACAGATTACAAATATGTTTTTTTATCAAGACCGAGAAGATTTGGCAAAAGCCTCTTTTTAGACACGCTTAAAGAGATATTTGAAGGCAACAGTGAACTATTTAGGGGGCTTTTTATATACGAAAAGTATGATTTTAAGCAATTTCCTGTGATTAAAATTGATTTAAGTGGAGATTTTTCTTCTTTAGAAAACACTATGGAAACAACAAGGCACATTTTGAGGAAAAATGCTGAGAGGTTGGGTGTAAAATGCGATGCCACAAATCCAAGCATAATGCTTGATCAATTAATAAATGAAGCTTTCAAGAAGTATAAGAACAGGGTGGTTGTGCTTGTTGATGAATACGACAAACCCATCTTGGATAATATTGATAATTTAGACATTGCCAAAAAGAATAGGGATTTTTTGAGAGGTGTATATTCTCAGCTTAAATCGAACGATGAATTCTTAAGATTTGTTTTTTTGACAGGCATAACAAAATTTTCCAAAGCCTCGATTTTTAGCGGTTTGAACAATTTGGAGGATATATCCCTAAACCCCAACTTTGGCAATGTTTGTGGTTATACGCAAGATAACTTAAAAAATGAATTTAATGAATATACAAAAGATTTGGATTTAGATAAAATTGGTGAATGGTATAATGGATATTACTTCCTTAAAGATGAAATTTATAATCCTTACGATGTTTTGAAGATTTTGAAATACAAAAGGTTTGGCAACTATTGGTTTGAAAGTGGTAATCCATATTTTCTAATAGAGATGCTCAAGAGAAACAAATACTTCATACCTCAACTTGAAAACCTGACGGTAAGGGAAGAGCTTTTGAATAGCTTTGATGTGGAAAACTTAAAGCTTGAGGTTCTTTTGTACCAAACGGGTTATTTGACTATAGATAATGTTTCTGTTGGTTTGGATGGCACATATAGGTACACACTAAAGATTCCGAATAGGGAAGTCCAAATCTCGCTGAATAGGCTTATTATTGACTATTTAACCCAGAAAACAGATGATGCCAAAAGGGAAGAGCTACTGAATGCACTTTTTGATTCTAATTTTGAAGGATTGAAATCGACTTTGAGTAGTATTTTTGCCTCAATACCATACACAAACTATGTAAAAAATACAATCGGAGATTACGAAGGGTACTATGCAAGCGTTATCTATGCTTATCTTGCGAGTTTGGGTGTAAAGGTAATAGCAGAAGATACGACAAATACAGGAAGAATAGATATGACGCTATTTGTGGGAAACAAGGTATACATCTTGGAGTTTAAGGTAGACGATTCGGGTGCTTTGGATCAGATTAAGAAAAGAAAGTATTTTGAAAAGTATTTAAGTTTAAAAAGAGAGATTTATCTTGTGGGTATAGAGTTTGATTCTAATGTGAAGAATATTAAGGATCTTAAGTGGGAGAAGGTTGAAGTTTGAGGATTGGTGAGATATTAGAGAGTAGTTTTAATGCAAAGATAAGCACAGTAGGGGAACTTAAGGCTTTTTTAAAAGAATACTTTGAGGCTGATGAGGTGGATCTGTTTCTTTTTGGCTCAAGGGCTAGGGGCGATTACAATAAATTTTCCGATGTTGATTTGGGAATTTACAAAAAGAAGGATGTGGATTTGAAGATAAGTTTATTGAGGGAAATTTTAGAGAACTCCAATCTGCCGTTTAAGGTGGATATTGTTGTTTTGAATAACAACGAAAAATTTAAGGATATAGTGTCAAAAGAGGGCATCAAATGGATTTAGAGAAAAGGGAGGAAAGTTTTAAGAGGGCTTTTGAAAGGCTAAAAGAAGTTGTTGAAAAACATGGCGGAAGGGATTTTTCAAAGGTTAGGGAGTTATGTGAAATTGCTGGGAAAACTGGAGGTGTGTTGGTAAAGCTTATATTGTAGTTTTAAAGAGCCGATTTTTAAGGAAAGGGGGTGAGAAAAGTATTATTAATTTATGCTCTGAATTTATATAATAAGTTAGTTAAAAAATTTTAGGAGGTATTTGAGATGAGGAAAGAGGGTTTTACACTGATTGAATTGATTATCGTCATCGTGATTTTAGGTATCTTGGCGGCTGTGGCTGTGCCAAAGTTTGCAGGGTTAACTAAAAGGGCAAAGATCTCTGCTGTCAAAGGATTTGCTGGCAGTGTTAGGGCTGCCATGAACATTGTACATGGCAAATGGCTGGTTCAGGATAACTCATCCATTGATAACGTTACTTTAGAGGATGGTACAACAGTATATGTGTGCTTAAATAAAACAAACCAGGATCATAATTGTTCAAATAATGTATCATCTGGCTATCCTGCACCGGATACAGACGGTATAGGTGCCGCAGTTGACTATGACAATGATACATTCGATGTAGATAATTCTAATTCTGGGAAAATTATTTTCTACTACAAGGGATATAAAAGCAAAAATAGTAATAAAAATTGTTATGTAGAATACGATTATAGCACCTCAGGAGAAGGCCCAAAAATAACAGTAGAAACAGACGATTGTGAATAACCTATCCCATGAAGTTTGCCTACCAAGGCACTGCTGAAGGCAAGAGGGTTTCGGGCATTATAGAGGCGGCGTCTCAGGATGAGGCGCTGCTTTTTTTATACGATAACGGCATAGAGGTTGAAGCTCTAAAGCAGGCCTCTGCGTTTGATGAGCTGAGCAACATAATAAATCAACTTAGGGTGAAGTTTAGCCGTGTAAAGTTAGAGGATTTAATTGTTTTTACACGCCAGTTTGCCACGCTGTTTGATGCAGGTGTGCCTATCTCAACGATTTTGGAGCGCTTGAGCGAGCAGACAGTCTCATTTAAATTAAAGGGTATTGTTGAACAGATAAAGAAAGATGTTGACGGAGGAATGTCTTTGAGTGAGGCATTTGCTATTCATAAAAGTGTATTTTCGCCGTTGTACATAAACATGCTCAGGGTTGGCGAGGAGAGCGGAACATTGGATGTGGTTTTAGAAAGACTTGCAACTATTTTAGAGACTGAATTAAAGACAAGGAACAGAATAAAAACGGCCACAAGGTATCCAAAAATCGTGGTTACGGCTATTGTGGTGGCTTTTACAATAATAATCACATTTGTTATACCCAAATTTGTTGGGCTTTTTCAAAGATTTAACGCCAAACTGCCGCTGCCTACAAGAATATTGATTTGGATAAACTACTTTGCACATCATTACTGGTGGTTGGTTTTAATGCTAATTGCAGGTGGAATTTTTGCATTCAAAAGATATAAGATGACAGAGACTGGAAAAAGAAAAATAGATGAGTTAATTTTAAAAGCGCCGATAATAGGCAAGCTTGTTCATAAAATTTATATATCGAGGATGATGAGAATCTTGGGGCTTTTGTATAAAAGTGGTCTTGCTATAACAACGGCTTTGAGCATAGTGGCTGAGGTTACGGGCAATGAAATAGCACGGGGTGCCGTTTTGGCTATCAGGTCTGATGTGGAAAGCGGTGCAACTATCTCAAGGCCCATAAAAAACTCTGAGTTTTTTCCAGATATTGTGAGCGATATGGTTGCTGTGGGTGAGGAGACGGGAAGGTTGGATGAGATGATGTTTAAGGTTGCTGATTATTTTGATGAAGAAATCGAGTATGCGATAGCAAACCTATCCACTGCACTTGAGCCAATTCTTCTGGTGTTTATTGCAGGAATGGTTCTCCTTCTTGCATTGGGCGTGTTTTTGCCTATGTGGGGTATGGTCAAGGTTGTTCATTGATGAAGAAGGGGTTTTCAGCGTGGGAAGAGGTCATAGTCCTTGCTGTAATCGCGATTATGGTTGGTATAGTTTATCAAAGGTATGAAATGTTGAGAAAAAAAGCTATAAAAACGCAACTGAGAATCGAACTTTCCAATCTAAAGCTTGCTATTGAATTGTATAAGATTAAAAACGGCAAATTCCCTGCTAACCTCTTAGAACTTTATAAGAAGGGTTATCTGTATTACAAGGATTTTAGGGTAGATAAAAGCAAGCATAAGTTACTCGATAGATTGAATCATGCTTATATCTATGACAGCAAAACGGGCTCTGTTTACATAAACCCAGAAACAATCAAGGCATTGAAATGAAAAGTGGCTTCACACTTATAGAGCTTATTATCGTTATTGTACTGATAGCTATATTATCTATAGTTGTTGGGCCAAAGATATTTACAAGCGGATACAAAGAAAGCGCTGACCAGATAAAGTTTGCCACCATAGTTCGGTATGCACAGCATGAGGCTATGGTTAGAGGCGGCGGTGTTTGTATAGTGATTAATGGGTCAAGTTATTATGTTGAAGAAGGGTCAAATAAGATATTGGTGCCCGGTGAGAAGAGTGAAGATATAGGGGTAGAGAAAAACATAAGCAGCTCGATTTCACCGGTTTGTTTCGATTTTATGGGTGAGCCTGTTTATGACAACGGAAGCAAAATAACGGACAATACAACGATTGTGGTTGACGGTAAAAAGGTTATCATAACACCAATTGCGGGTGGCGTGATTTTAAATGATTAAAAGTAAAGCTGGTTTTACTCTTATTGAGATAATTCTTGCCATAGTTGTGTTTTCAATCGGCGTTGTGGGTATTATGGTTGTCTTCTATAACACGCTGGGAAAGAGTTCTAATCCTCTTTTAAGACATAGAGCAGTTGAAGTTGCGAGTTCTGTGATGGATGATATTCTTTCAAGAAAATTTGATAACGATACACCGAATGGAGGGGGTATTATTCCTTTAAATGAAGTTAATATAGGTAAAGAGAGTACAGATGGAAACAGTACTGAGACATTTGACGATGTGGATGATTTCAATGGCTTGGACTGCACAACGGGCTCAAACGAATGTTTTCCTGATGTTACGCCTGGGTATCTTGTGAGCATATCGGTTCAATGTGCAAAATTGGATGGCAGAAATATCGAGATTGCAAATTGTCCTCAAAATTTTAAACTTATAACTGTAAAGGTTAAAGCAAAGGGGCTTAATGAAACATACACGCTAAAGGCACTAAAGGGAAACTTTTGATATGATTTTGGATTTTAAATTTTAAATTTTGAATTTGGGAATGTGTATGGGATTTAATTGGAAAAGAATCAATCCAAAATCTAAAATTTATAATTCAAAATCTTTGTTGAAGGGCTTTACACTCGTTGAGTTAATCATAACGGTGGTTCTTGTGGGAATAGTGGCTTATCTTGGTTCAAATCTAATTGAGCCTGTTATGGAAGGTTATGTGGACACAGAAGTCAAGACGCTGCTTTTTAATGAAGCTCAATATGCTGCAAGCAGGATGGCAATCGAGTTGAGAAATGCAATACCTAATACGATTGAAACAAATGGAACTTTTATAAAGTTTGCTGAGTTCGGTGAAGGAGGATATTATTTACCTTTACAGAATGCGGATAATATAACGTGTACAGGTTTAATTCCGAAAAAAGGAGAAGAGATTAGCGTCTATAACACAAAACCCAAGGATTTTTTTGGGAGAATTAGGGTTTATAAAATTTTGAATGTAATTGATGACAATAAGAGTTTTAGGTGTGTACTAAATAGATCTATATCAAAAGATTCACCGTACCATAGGATCTATACTATTAAAAAGATTGTAGCTTTTTATTTTGACAATGAGTCAAACAAGATTTATAGGAGCGAAACGGAGCAGATAACAGCTGATAACTCGACGTTGTTTAATTCTGGCATAGCAATGGCGAATTATATAAAAAGCCTGCATTTCGTATACGAAAGGGGTTATACCTACAGGGAGGCATTGGTAAAAATAGAGATGGTTTTGGAGAAAGACGGAGTTAGTCTTAGTTATAGTCAGGAGGTGCATATAAGAAATGTCCCTTAACAAAAGAGGTTCTTTGATTTTTGTTGTATTTTTGCTTATACTATTTGCGTTTATTGGGGGAATGATTGTGAGTCTTTTGTCAAGTAGCAGTATTTCATCTTCTGAGGATCTGCTTTCTGCACAGGCTTTCTATTTGGCTGAGAGTGGTAAAGAAATTGCTATTGAGAGGTGTTTGAATGAAGGGTTTTGCGATAATGCTACATATATATTTGGTAATGGTAGAATGGATGTAAAGTTTTTGTTGAATACGCCAATAACTTTGGATAACAAAACAAGTGCAATATTGTACGAATCAACAAGTGAGGGAGAAATAGGCAGTATAAAGCGTAAAATAGAATTTAAATTTTGGAAGTGAAATGTATAAGGAGTTCTTCGGCTTTGAAGAGGAACCGTTCAGGTTGACACCCGATCCTGAATTCTTTTATAGCTCTGAGGAACACGATGATGCCATAAAAACCATAGAGTATGCGATTAACTCCAGGAAGGGGATAATAGTTCTTGTCGGTGATGTTGGTGTTGGGAAAACCACCTTAAGCAGGGTTCTTTTAGATAAGCTTATTAGTACGCAAGTTAGTTTGGTGTTGAATCCCTTTTTATCGGAAAGCGAGATCCTAAAGTATGTTGCAAAGGATTTTGGCTTAAGCATTGAAAACAAGGATAAGGGTGAAATATTCCAAGATTTGGTTGATTATTTTGTAAGGCTTTATAAATCCAACAACAACGCATTGATAATTGTGGATGAGGCTCAGCATTTGAGCTTTGAGTCCATGGAGATGTTGAGGCAAATATCCAATATAGAAATGGAGAATGCCAAGCTTGTCCAGATTTTGCTTGTCGGCCAGAGTGAGCTAATAAACAGGTTAAACCAAGATAAATTAAGACAAATTAGACAGCGTGTTGCTTATTGGGTTTACTTAAAGGGTCTAAATTTTGAAGAAACAAAAGGCTATATAGAGTTTAGAGTTAGTCAGGCGCTGAGATATAAGAGATCAGTATTTAGTGATAGGTCTATAAAATATATATACAAATTAACAAAAGGCAATCCAAGAGAAATAAACCAGATTTCAGAGATGAGTTTGATTTTTGCAGCGGCAAGAAATTCAAAGAAAGTTTACCCGAAAGATGTTATTTTGGCAGCTAAAGAATACTACAAGTTTGATAAGAAAAGGCTTTTGAGATTAGGTCTTGCAGGTATTTTTAGATGAGCTTAATTGCGAAGTCACTAAAAAGACTGCAGAAAGCCAGCGATAAAAAGAAAAATGTTTTTTTAGGAAATGTAAGGTCATTAAGATTTACAGAATTTCCAATGTATTTGCTACTTGTTTTTTTTGTTGTTATTTTATTTATCCTTTATTCCTTTAGCATTTATAAAATGGTTGATAGCCAACTTAAAAAAGATTTTTATAATGAAGTTGTTAGAGTCGCAAGAGAAATAAAAAATATGGAAGTGCAGTTAGAAAAAAATACGGGAAAGAAAATCCAAGGCTTTGAATATTTACTTGAGTCTGGACGTCTAAATAAATTAAAGGAACTTGCCCAGAAAAATAATAATATCAAATATTTGGGGATCTATTATGTTGAGACTTCCGAGCCTGAGAAGGGTTCTGAACTACTGGAATTTTACTTAAAGAAGCATAACGATGTTCAGGCAAGGTTATATCTTGCTTTGGCTTTTCTTAAAGAAGGAAAGTATTTGGATGCCTTAAACCAATTGGAAAGAGTTAAAGCTGATCGTTATGAGGTTTTCTTGGATAAGGCAGTTGTTCTTGAAAAGCTTGGTGATATAGAGAAGGCTATTAAATACTACAGAGTTGCTTACGAAAAGACGAACGATCCTGTGTTAAAAGGTATGATAAGGGCTAAACTTGCAGTGTTGGAGTTTGCTAAGTAGTTATGGATGTTAATTTAAGGTGTGCAGTGGTTATAGGTCCATCTCAGCTTGATGTATGTGTGCTGAAAAAAAAAGGCAAGACCTATGTTATTAATAGCATAGCCTACTATGATTTTGAAGAAGAAAAAGAGATTGAAGATATAGTCTATAATTTAGCGGAAAATTTACCCAAAGAGATACTGACCAATATTTCTTTAAAACATCAGTCTGTAATAGAGCATGTTTATTTTTACAAGGGTAATACAGAGATTAGATCGTCTGTGTATAAAGATTTAAAAAGAGATTACGAGATAGAGCTAAAAGACTACATAATAGATTACGAAGAAAATAGTGTATCAGATAGAAAGGTTGTTTATGTAGTTGCGATTCCCAAAAGTATTCTCGATTTTTATTATGATTTTTTCTATAAAACAAAGAAATTTAAGCTTTATAGTTTTGAAACGCATAATGTTTCTTTAAAGAGAGTGGTAAACAGGTTTTTAGGTGACGGTTATTTTCTAAACTGTGCGGTTTTTAAAGACTATTCGGCTATTTTGGCATGTAGAGGGAATAATATCTTGGCAATTAGAAATTTAAGATACTCTTGGAAAGAGCTTGTTGATTATTTGTGTGAAGCTGGTGGTATTAGTGGTGAAGAAGCAGAGAAAATATTGAAAGAGATGGGATTGAGAGAACCAGACCAAGAAAGCCAAGAAAAGGATAAACTGATTTATAAAAGTATCTCTGAGGCTTTTGATCAATTTACTATTGAGGTTCAAAGAACTATTGATTATATAACAACAGTTCAAAAAATAGGTAACATAGAAAGACTCGTTAGTATCGGTGAATTGAATAGAATAAATAAGGTGGATAGCTATATTTCAAAACTTTTTTCTTTGGAGACAGTCAAATTTGAGCCTCAAAAAATAGTTGAGTTTGATGACAAAATAGAGTTTTCTGTTTTGGAACATATGAAGTATTTTGAGGTCTGTGTCGGAGCAGCAATAAGAGAAATAAGATGAAAGAAATAAACCTGTTACCAAGTAACAAAAGGTTTTCGTTTAGACAATATATTTTTAAAAAGGTCAGCGTAGGTTTTATGATTGCAGACCTCTTTTTTCTCATATTAGTCTATGGTTTCAATATTTATCTAAATGGAAAATTATGTTCATGTGTTACGCACAGAAAAAAAGAGCTGAATAAGATAATTTCTGTTGAGGATCATCTAAAGCTCTATGAGGGAGAATACAAGAGACTTTTGAAAAAGCTATCAGAATTATATAAGGAAGAGAAAAAATTGAAAAGCATTGTTTTTGTAAGACGTTCAGCTTTTGCTTCGACTATCGTTTGTTTTAATACCTTTACCAAGAATGTTGGCTTTGAATCTATAAATTATGAAGATGGCCATTTTAATATCACGGGTTTAGCCAATTCTTTGAAAGATTTTCAGGTTTTTTATTATTCTCTCGAAAATAATGTATATCTAAAGGATTTAAGACTGTATTCTGTAAAAAGAAAGGGAAACTTGTTCGAGTTTAAAATCAGTTATCAGGTGGAATATTGAAAAATTTAAAGATTGGGGAAATTGATTATAGGCAGTTAATGATTCTTATTTTTGTTTTGGTGATTGCAATAGATTTGCTTTTTATAAAGTACATTTTCCCGCCTGTAAGAATTAAAAGGGATAATCTTTTGAAAGATTGTAGGAGATATGAATCCAGTATAAAATCCAAAATTGAGTCAGTTAAAAGAAGGGAAATTGTTTTTAGAAAGATAGTAGAAACAAAAGAAAAGATAAAAATATTAGAAAATAATTTGACGCTTTTAAAAAGCAAAAAGGTTAGTGTGTTAGATGTAGGGAAAATGCTAAAATCTCTCTTTTTGCAAAGCGGCATCAATGTTGTTTCGTTCAACGTATTAGGAATTAAAAAGGAAAAGTATAGGGTAATCTATGAATTTAGCCTTGTGGTCGATGATTCTTTAAGAAATATAGTTTACTTTTTGGATAGAGTTGAAAGCTATTCTCAAAATATGCAAATTCCACAATATGATCTAAAAGTTAAAAATGGCATGTATGAAGCCAGAATAAAAATTGAGTATGTGCAGGTGAATATTCAATGAAAAAATTGATTTTGGTAATATCTTTGATGTTTTTGTGCGCTTACGCATATGGAGATAATTTGCCTGTATTTAAAATTCCTTCAAATGAAGCTTATGATTTGTTTAATTATTCATATTCAAGCCCAAATGCGGTGACAAATGAGGCAGGAAAAAAGCAAGAGAGTAAAACGTCTAAAAATCTTGGTTTAAAAATTTACGGTATATTTATATCAGATGGAGAGAAAGTCGTGCTAATAGGTGATAAAATATTAAAAGAAGGTGATGTTATAAACGGGTATACAGTAAAAAAAATAAACGATAATGAGGTGGTTTTGGCCAAAGGAAATAGTGTTATTGTCGAGAAACTAACGCTATCTGAGTATAATGGCGTTTTATTTGATAATAATACCATAAAAAGTAAATAATTAACTTATCTTCTTTTCTCATCTTGACAAATTAGCAAACTGGATTATATGCTGCTAGTGAAGATATACATACTTTTTGTTACAATAAAATTAGCTTTGTAATCGGTTCTAATTTTCTCACAAAATTTTCAACAAGGAGGTGGCTTATGGGTGAGAAAATTAGAGTTGGAATTGTAGGTGTGGGTAATTGTGCAAGCGCTTTGGTTCAGGGTATCAATTACTATAGGGACAAGGATGCGAAAGACGTTATTGGTCTTATGCACTACGATTTAGGTGGTTACACGCCGAGCGATATTGAGATTGTTTGTGCTTTCGATATTGACAAGAGGAAGGTTGGCAAAGATGTTGCCGATGCGATCTTTGAAAAACCAAACTGCACGACGGTATTTTGCAGGGATGTAAAGAAAACAGGTGCAATTGTTAAGATGGGTAGGGTTTTGGATGGCGTAAGCGAGCACATGAAGGAGTACGACGAAGACCATACATTTGTTGTGGCCGATGAAAAGGAACCGACAAAAGAAGAGGTTGTAAAACACTTGAAGGATACGGGCTGCGAGATTTTGATTAATTACTTACCCGTTGGCAGTGAAGAGGCTACGAAGTTCTATGCTGAATGCGCATTAGAGGCAGGTGTAGCGTTCTTCAATGCAATACCGGTGTTTATAGCTTCTAACGAACTTTGGGCAAAGAGGTTTGAAAAGGCGGGTATTCCAATAATCGGTGATGATATAAAATCTCAGGTTGGCGCAACAATTACACACAGGGTTTTGGTGGATTTGTTCAGAAGAAGGGGCGTAAAGCTTGAAAGGACGTATCAGTTGAACACGGGTGGTAATACAGATTTCTTGAACATGCTCAACAGGACGAGGTTGAAGTCTAAGAAGATTTCAAAAACCGAAGCGGTGCAGGCTGTAGCCGCAGAGAGGTTGGATGATGAGAACATACATGTAGGTCCAAGCGATTATGTACCATGGCAGAAGGATAACAAGATCTGCTTTATAAGGATGGATGGTAAGTTGTTTGGCGATGTTCCCATGAATTTGGAGTTGAGGCTGTCCGTTGAGGATTCGCCAAATTCAGCAGGTGTAGTGATAGATGGAATTAGGTGCTTGAAGCTTGCGTTGGATAGGGGCTTAGCCGGTGTACTTGAGGCGCCAAGTGCATATTTCTGCAAACATCCAATTAAGCAGTTCACAGATGATGAAGCTTACGAATTGGTTGAGGAGTTCATAAAGGGCAACATAGGAGCTAAAGTCTATGAAGTGCCTCATCATAGCAGCAGGCAGGGGAAGCAGGCTACAGCATAAAGGTGAACCTAAACCTTTAGTCAAACTTCTGGGAGTTCCACTGATTGAAAGGGTCATCCGCACGGCGATTAAAGCTGGTGCGGATGATTTTTTTGTTGTTTTAGGCTACAAAGCTGATGAGGTTAAATCGTTTTTAGCCGACCTTTCCCGCCGTTTAAACATCCCGATAACGACCATATACAACGACAAGTGGAGCGAGTTTGAAAATGGATATTCCATATTAAAAGCAAAGGATTATTTGAATGAACCGTTTTTGCTTTCCATGTGTGATCATTTAGTTGATGAGGGTATTTTAAAAAAACTGGTCCAATGTGATGTGTCTGATAGTAGGGTGTTTCTTGCTGCAGATGTGAGAAAAGACAATGAGCTTGTTGATTTAAATGATGTTACAAAGGTCAAATTAGATGGCAATGTAATTGTGGATATAGGCAAGCATCTGAAGGATTACGATGCCTATGATATGGGTGTTTTCCTTTGTTCTCCTGTGATATTTGATGCGCTTGAGCAGGCTTTGGAAGAGGGAAGGTCTTCTCTTTCAGCAGCAATAAAGATCCTGGGACAAGAGGGCAAAGCTCTGATATGCCCCATTGATAAGGGATTTTGGATGGATGTTGACACGGAGGATGCATACAAAAAAGCTGAGAGGTATTTGCTAAAGAATTTGAGAAAGAAGACAGATGGCCCTGTTTCCTATTACTTAAATAGACCGATTTCAATTGCAATCAGCAAAATCCTTTCCAATTTTAACATAAGCCCCAATCAGATCACCATTTTTTCATTTTTTTTATCCCTCTTGGGTGCATACCTTATTTCTTTTAACAGTTACCTTTCTCTTGCAATTGGTGGCGCAATAGCCCAATTTGCCTCTATTATTGATGGGTGTGATGGCGAGATTGCGCGACTAAAGTTTCTGTCAACAGAGGGTGGTGCATGGCTTGACAGGGTTTTGGATAGATATTCGGATGGTTTTTTAATTTTGGCTTTGACAATTCATCTATTGAAACAAAAATTTTCATTTTACTATGTTTTTGCTGGTTTTTTGGCCATTATTGGTTCTTTTTTGGTGAGTTATACGGCTATTTGGTACGATAAACTAATAAGGGAAAAAAATCTCAAAGTATTTCGTATAGGCAGGGATTTAAGGGTCTTTTTTGTGTTTTTGGGCTGCCTTCTAAATCTCCCCTTTGTTGTTCTTGTTTTAATAGCGATTGTGATGAATTTAGAAGCCGCAAGAAGGTTGATTTTCATTTCAAAACAAGCCTATTAAATATTGACACTTGTGCAAAATTAATTATACAATGTGCCGAAAATTTGAAATAAATCTGTTTAGGAGGTATTGCGATGGTAGATAAGATTAGTGTTATAGGAGCAGGAATGGTTGGTGGTACAACCATGCAAAGGTTGGCCGAGAAGGAGTTGGCCAAAACAGTTGTAGTTGTTGACATCATTGAGGGGTTGCCTCAAGGTAAAGCTTTGGACGAGATGGAAGCTGCTCCAATTGAGGGATTTGACACGGAAATTATTGGTACAAATGATTACAAGGACATTGAGAACTCCGATATCGTCATTATAACATCCGGTTTGCCAAGAAAACCGGGCATGAGTAGGGATGACCTGCTTGAGAAGAATGTTAAAATCATGAAGGACGTTACTGAGCAGGTTGTAAAATACTCTCCAAACGCCATTATAATCGTTGTTGCAAACCCATTAGATGCAATGGTTTATACGGCAAAGAAGATAGGTGGATTCCCAGATCACAAAATCATGGGTCAGGCTGGATGCTTAGACTCCACAAGATTTGCAAGGTTTATAGCGTGGGAGGCAAAATGTTCTGTTAAGGCCGTTCAAGCAATGACATTGGGTGGCCACGGCGATGATATGGTTCCATTGACAAGCTATTCTACAGTCAGAGGAGTTCCAATAACAAAGATATTCGATAAAGAGACCATCGATAGACTTGTTGATAGAACAAGGAATGGCGGTGGAGAGATCGTATCCTTGCTGAAGACAGGTTCTGCTTTCTATGCAACGGCATCAGCTGTTGTTCAGATGGTTGAGGCAATTGTGAAAGATACGCATGATATACTGCCATGCGCTGTAAAGACACAGGGTAAATACGGTCTTGATCCAGATTTGTTTGTTGGCTTGCCAGCTAAATTGGGTAGGAACGGCATTGAAGAGGTTGTTGAGCTTGAGTTAACAGAAGAGGAGCTCAATGCATTGAAGGCATCCGCTGAGCACGTAAGACAGTTGTGCAACAGGATTGAAGAGTTGAAACTCTTATAAAAATTTGAAGATAAAGGGAGCCAAAATGGCTGAAGTAAGAGATGTAAGCGTTAAGGATGTAGAAGAGGCGATATACAAGCTTGCCCTTGAGGCAGCATACCATCTGCCTGAGGATATTTTAGAGGCAGAGAAAAAGGCTTATGAAAGAGAGAAGTCTCCTGTTGCAAAGAAGGTTTTGGAGACGATTTTTAAAAATGTGGAGGTATCAGCTCAGGAGGAGTTCCCTCTCTGCCAAGATACAGGTTTAGCTGTTATATTCTTGGAAGTTGGACAGGATGTTCACTTTACAGACGGCTATTTAGTTGATGCGATAAATAGGGGAGTTGAAAGGGCTTATAAAGACGGTTATTTAAGAAAATCTACATGTCATCCATTAACGAGGGAAAATTACGGTAATAACTTACCTGCAATAGTTCATACGTTCGTTGTTCCTGGGGATAAGGTAAGGATCATATTTGACGCCAAAGGCGGCGGCAGTGAATCCATGAGTAAGGTTCAAATGATGAAACCTGCTGATGGCAGGGATGGAATTATCAAGACTGTTGTTGATTGGGTGATTGAGGCAGGTCCAAACCCATGTCCACCTGTCATTGTCGGCGTTGGTATCGGCGGAGACTTCGAACGTGCAGCTGTCATGGCAAAGCATGCAACACTTAGGAAAGTAGGCGAGCCAAGCCCAGATCCAGTGTTAGCTGAGATGGAGCAAGAGATCTACGAGAAGATCAACAATTCAGGCATTGGACCTGCAGGATTGGGCGGCTTAACGACGTGTTTGGGTGTTCATATTGAAATGGAGCCCTGCCACATTGCAACGCTACCTTTGGGTATAAACATAGCTTGCCATGTTAACAGGCATAAAGAAATTGTTCTTTAAAGGAGTAAAGATATGGCTGAGTATAAATTAACTACTCCCCTAACGGATGAGGATATAATAAAACTCAAAGCAGGGGATGTTGTCTATCTGTCGGGCGTGGTTTATACGGCAAGGGATGCGGCCCATATGAGGATGGTCAAGGCTTTGGATGAGGGGAAAGAGCTTCCCTTTGACATCAAGGGTCAGGTTATCTACTATGTTGGGCCTTCTCCTGCAAGACCGGGTAAACCCATTGGCTCAGCAGGTCCTACAACATCTTATAGAATGAATCCATTTGCACCGCGCCTCATTGCCTTGGGCCAAAAGGGTATGATTGGCAAGGGTAAGATGAGCGATGAGGTAAAGCAGGCGTGCATGAAGTATAAGGCCTGTTACTTTGCCTCCATCGGTGGCGCTGCTGCTGTTGTGGGAAGTGCTGTTAAAGAGGCCGAGATTATTGCCTATCCTGAACTGGGTCCTGAGGCTGTTAGGAGGCTTGTTGTAGAAGATATGCCACTTTTTGTATGTTATGATTCATACGGCAATGATCTTTATGAAATGGCTAAGAAGGAGTGGGCAGGAAAATTTAGTTTGGCTTAAAGGTTAATTGGGCAGGTTAAACCTGCCCTTGTTAACTCTTTAATTCTTGACAAATAATTAGTTTTGTGCTATTGAAGAGAAAAATTTGAGGAAAGGAGGTCAGAGGTTACATCCAATAAAAGGGGTGTAACCGAGAGTGACGATGGATTGGTATAGAGGTCGTCCGCATCACATTCAGTATAAGTGGCATGAGGGTTTTGTTGCTTGGATTCTTCACAGGATTACGGGGTTGTTGTTGATCTTTTATCTGTTCTTGCATGAATGGGTTATATCGACGTTGCATAACCCAACGTCATTTACAAAGGCTATGGCTTTGCTTGAGAATCCTGTGTTTAAACTTTTGGAGATTGGTTTGTGGTTGGTGGCAAGCTACCATGCCATTAACGGTTTAAGGGTGATTTTGGTTAACTTTGCCGGTGCAGCAGAGAGAGACAACTATCAAGCTAACGTGTGGATTTTCTGGGTTATCTTTGCAATCGTGTTTGTAGCCGGCGCAATTCCAATGCTTATGCATCTGTAATACTTATGAGGAGGTATAGTTAGCCATGATGTATATGAGGGGTTATATAGATAGATACCAAGGCAGTGGAAAAAGCGGAGATCTGAGTTGGCTTTTACAGAGGGTTTCGGGTGTAGCACTTTTGGTATTG
>WFQR01000081.1 GCA_015486955.1 Hippea sp.
ATTTATGTAAAATGCAATCAGAAAACAAGGTATCGCCTCACTCCCCCTTAGGTGGGGCCTCCCCCCTGTTCTCTCGCCCGAGAGAGCCCTGTTGAACACGGCGCCGCCGCGCGGCGCTTTTTTATTTGGAGATCTTGGAAAATATACCGATTAAGTTAGCGTATATCTGCTTTAGGCTCTTACCCATTAGTCCAAAAAATACCGTCGTTTCGGACAAAAATCTACCTTTATTTTCATTCACCACTTCAATCAGTTTATCCGTATCAATTAAAGCATCCACATAAAACTCGATTATGACACCCCGATTTGAAAGGGTTAACTTTTTAACATAAGCACGCTTGGACAGTATCTTTAAATCAACAATCATGAACAGATTTTCAACAGTTGAAGGAATATCTCCAAACCTATCCTGAAATTCCCTCTTTAGCTGCTCCAATTCCTCGCGTGTCCTAACCTGAGATAACCTCTTGTATATTTCAACTTTCCCCTCGCTCTTAGCAAAATCATCAGGGACATATGCGTCAAAGGTGTGTTTAATTTCAACATCGCGCTCAACGGGTTGGTTTTTCATCTCACGAATAGCCTCTTCAATCAATGACACATACACATTGTAACCCAGCGACTTTATCTTTCCTGACTGATCTTTACCCAAGAGATTGCCGTAACCACGCAGTTCCATATCCTTCAAAGCCAAGTTAAATCCCGAGCCCCTTTCAATAAATTCACCCATGTATTTCAACCGTTTTGCCGCATTTTCCGTCAATTTACCCTCATAGAGGAGATACGCATAAGAAACCCTATCACCCCTTCCTACTCTGCCCCTCAACTGGTATAAATCCGACAAACCAAACTTATCGGCGTTGTCAATAATTATCGTATCTACGGATTTAATATCCAAACCCGACTCAATTATCGATGTGGAGATCAAAATATCGATATCACCCTTATTAAAACTCTCAAAAACAGACTTTATCTTGCTCTTTGGCATTTTAGCGTGGACAATGGACTTTCTGGCAAAAGGAATTAGATTATCGAGTTCTTCCTTCACGTTTTCAATATCGTCGATGGAGTTGTGAACAAAATACACGCGGCCATTTCTTGATAATTCCCTTAAAATCGCATCCCTGATTATGTGGCTTTTCCTTTTTGATATGATTGTCTCTATAGGTTTTCTTTCAAGTGGTGGGGTTTTTATGACACTTATGTCCATTATGCCATTTAAAGACATATTCAACGTTCTCGGTATTGGTGTAGCCGACATATACAGCATATCCACGTTTGGATACTTCGACTTCAAGTGCTCCTTAATTTTAACACCAAACCTGTGTTCCTCGTCGATTACAACAAGGCCGAGGTTCTTGAATTCAATTTTGTCAGAATAAATGGAGTGTGTGGCAACCAAAATGTCTATTTCACCGCTTTTCAAACCCTCAATGATGCCTTCCCTCTCTTTCTTTGTTGTAAACCTATTCAAAAGGGCAATTTTTACAGGAAAATTGGCAAACCTATCTTTAAGCGTCTTATAGTGCTGAAGTGATAACAAAGTCGTTGGAACCATAAACACGGCCTGCCTAAAGTTGAACACGCTTATCGCTATTGCCCTCATTGCGACCTCTGTTTTGCCAAAGGACACATCGCCACAAACAAGCCTATCCATCGGCACATTCTTTGACATATCGCGCTTGATATCCTCTATAGCCTTGAGCTGGTCGTACGTCTCATCGTACTCAAACATAGCCTCAAACTCTTTTATTTCATACAAATCCACGTCATAAGGCTCTCTTTTAGCAAGTTGTCTCTTGGCATATGTATTTACAAGCTCCGTAAGTATCTTTTTAATGGATTTCTTAGCTAACTCCTGTGCTTTGAGCCATTTGTTGTTCCTCAAAGAACTCAAGGGTTCACTGCCATGATACTCACTCAACAGCTCAGCATTGTACACGGGCAGGTAAATCTTATCCCCGCCTTCATACTCCAATTCAAAGTAATCCTCTTCGCTGTCATCGATTTTCATCCTTTTTAACCCTTTAAACAGTGCAATGCCGTAGCGTTTATGCACAACCCTATCGCCTATAGCAAACGAAACGTCTCTCTTTACCCTCTTTCTCGCCCTTGGTATGAAAACCTCTTTTTTCCCAAACAGATCGGAAAACGTAACAACGGCAAATCTATTCTTCTTATCTAAGATACCGTCAAATAAATAACCATCGGATAAATAGATACCGGGCGCAAACTCTAATGGATTACCATTTAACACTTTATAGACAATGTGCCTATCCTCTAAAAACTTGGATACGTGCTCTACCCTTATCGAAGAACCGCAGGCAATCACAACCCTAAAGGACTTGGACGCCTCGATAATCTTTTTTATCTTTTCATCGATGGAATACGTATCGGGAAAGAGCTTCCCAATTTCAAACTGTTCATCCACATAATTGCACTGTCTCAAAAAAGACTCTATGTTTTCCTTCGTATTGAAAAGTCCCTCTTCCTTGTAAAACCCAATCAGCCTGTAGGCAGCCTGCAGATCCTTCTCATCAACAACCGTGTACTTCTTAAAGCCATTAAGATCGTATCTGTCAATATAAGTCTTATCATTCAATAACACATAACCAAACTCATCATCACCATAAGGGTACTCCTTAGCTGGCAAGATTGTTGCCTCTTCAAGCTCTTGGTAAGTCCTATAGTTTTCAAGGTAGAAAAGTCTAATACTGTCAATCTCTGTATCAAAAAACTCAATCCTCAACGGTTTCTCGTAAAACGGATCAAAAATATCTAATATATAGCCCCTTTTTGTAAATTCACCAATATCCTCAATGCTCTCCACACGATCGTAGTAGGCTTCCATAAGCCTCTTTGTCAGATCATCAAAATTCCACTCGTCACCCACCTTTATGTTAATCAATTTATCGATAAAGGCCTCTTCTTTAATAACGGGTTGCAGTAAAGCGCTTAAATTCGTTATAAAAACCACATCCTCATCTTCGTTCAACAGTCTATAAACGGATGTGAGCCTACCAGAAATTATATGCGATGCCGGTTTAATGGAAGAATGGGGAGGTATCTCGTATGAGTAAAAGGGACAAATATTGATGCTTTTATCAAAAAGCCCCTTAAAGAACTCAACTGCAAGGGCAAGTTTATCTATTTCGATATTGTCCTTTAAAACTATAAAACTTCTACCACCACTTTTTGCCAATTTATAGGCAAAGGCTGAAACGTTCATCTCTTGGATATAATAAATGACGAGGTTATGGGATTAACGTATTTCGAAGCGTACTCAAGCGCTGCATCTTTTGTATCAAACGAACCCAAAAGAACCCTGTAGAACACATCGCCTCTGATGGTCTTTCTTTCTATGTATACGCCCTTAAAAAAACGCGAAAGCCTATCCCTCAGCTTAATTGCATTGTAAAGATTTCTAAAAGCCCCAAATTGTATAGCAAACTTTACGGCAACAGTTTGAGTATCAACACCGATGTTTGTATCTATATCGATATGTTCAAGTTCCTCCATACTCGGCTGCTGTACGGTGTTTGTTGTGTATGCATTCGATTGGGGATTATAGTTTTTCGCATTACCCAAAACAATTATTTTGACAGGCGCAGTACCTGTACCGATCATACCCAAATCCCTGGCCGCCGCATAGGATAGGTCAATTATCCTATTTTTAACAAACGGCCCTCTATCGTTTATCCTAACTATCGTGGATCTGCCATTGTTTAAATTTATCACCTTGACAATGGTGTTGAAGGGCAGTGTTTTGCTTGCCGCCGTATGTGCGTACATGTTGTATATCTCACCGTTTGCTGTCCTTTTACCGTGAAAATTTGGACCGTACCACGATGCAATTCCCTCTTGGGTATAACCCGGCTGGACTGATTTCATCACTGGGTAGGGATAGTAACCCGTTTGGACAACATGCCTTAAGGAACACGAAGACAAAAACAAGAGCAAAACAACAAACGGCAAAAGTCTCCTAATCATAGATCAGCCCCATGACTTTTCTTTTTATTTCATCATCGGAATGCAAAGAGGGATCAATGGGCTCAAAGATTTTAACATACACTTCACCCTCATTCAAAACTGTCTTACCCGGAGGCATAATCCTGTCCGTTCCACAGATTTTAACGGGGTATATGGGCAAATGTTTCTTCTTTGCCAAAAACACACCCCCCATGTGAAAAGCCTCTTTATTCCTTCGCGTGCCCTGTGGAAAGATAACAATCCCACCAGTCTCAGAGCTCTTTATGATCTTAAGGACGGCCTTTGCAGACTTTAGGTCGTCAAACCTATCCACAGCCACAGCATCGAGATCCCTTAGAGCATGGCCAACAACAGGAATCCTAAACAACTCTTCCTTTGCAACCCATATAAGCCTCTTGTCGGAGCATTTGTAAAGAGCCGGTATATCAAAATAGCTCTCATGGTTAGCCAATATTATAAACCTGTCGTGTCTTAAACTTCCTTCACAGTGAATCTCGATACCAAATCTATCGCAAATCTCTCGAACCCACTCTCTTACAACATCGTCCGTAATCTTTTCGTTCAAATAATAATACTTTACAGAAAGGCCAACTACGCCCAAAAATCTCAAGAAACCCTTCATAGAACAATTCTAAAGACCGTGCCATTATCAGATGTTTTAACCTCTATCTTGCCATTTAACACATCAACAGCCTCTTTAACGATGGCAAGTCCCAAACCTGTGCCATTCTTTTTGCTCGTATAAAACGGCTCAAACACCCTATCCAAATCCTTTATACCCTCGCCGTCGTCAACAACCTCAAACACAACCCTTTTATTCTTATAAACCCTAAGCTCCACTGTGTTTTGAGCTGCATCAAAGGCGTTGGACAAAACATTGACAAGTGCACTCTTCAAAAGGTTCTTATCACTTACAAACTCAAACCTCTCTATCTTCTCTTTGAACTCCACATCCCTAATTTGTGTCATAAGTTCAAGTTTTACTTCATCCACCAACTCTGAAGTATCTATTTTTTCGGGTGTGTAATTTATCGTCTTTGTGAAAAGCAGCGTATTGTTTATGATGTTATTTATCCTTTTAATGCTAACCATGATATTTTCGACTATATCCTTCTTTGTTCCATCGTCCAGAAGGGGAACAAGCAGTTCTATACTTGCAAGGGGATTTTTTATGTCGTGGGCAATGGATGCTGCCATCTGGCCAATTATCGCAAGCTTCTCCCTCTTTGCACTCTCCTCTTTAAGCTTTTCAACCTGTGTTATATCGCTAAAAACGACCACTGCACCGCTCTCTTTGTCCTCTTCCAACACAAGAGAAGCCGATATGTCCAGAATTTTCTCTTCCCCCTTAATGTCGAGATTTACCTTCTTTCCACCTTTAAAAAACCCTACGATTCCATCAGCAGTGACATCCTTGATTTCTTCAATAGCAAATACCTCGCCAAAATGCTTACCCTTAACATCGTCTTCCTTAACACCAAAAACCTGCGTTGCCTTTCTGTTGAATGTTGTGATTCTGCCTTCCAAATCAACGGCACAAACACCACTATCAATACTCTTCAAAATATTTTCAAGGTACTTCCTGTTTCTCTCTAATTTCCCTTCCAATATCTCAAACTTTTTCTTTAGTTCGCTATAAGACTTTTCGAGCTTTTTACTGGTATTGAGAACGGTTTCAAACATGGTTTGCAGGCTTTTAAGCTTATCGTCCATCATGGCATTAAAGCCTCTAAAACCTTTAAGAACTCACTATTTGGATAGTTACGCTTAAGCTCGCTAAAATATTTCATTGCCTCTTTCTTATCGTTTAGTTTAAGATAAGACATCGTTATATAGAAAAGCACCCTCTCTTTGTAATCCAAGTTGTTTATCAGGTTCTTAAACGTCTCAATGGCGTTTTTGTAGCTACCTTTATTGTAAAGACACAGACCCTCAAGGAATGTAACATCGTTTGAGTACATGGAAATCTTTATCTTTTTTAACAAATCAACCGCCTTGTCAAATTCCTTCAGCTGTATCATCGCCTTTGCTATTCTCAAACGCAGGTAATCGTCCATTAAGTTGTTCTTTACCTTCAGTGCATTCTCATACAAGTTTATCGCCTTTTCGTAATCGCCGTTAAAGTAATTCACATCACCGAAGATCATGTTTATGTAGTAAACGTATGGTTCAACCTTCTGCAAATTGTTAACAATGTCTAATGCTTTTAGGTTGTCGCCCATCTCAATAAAGAACTTCGCTATAACAGCCTGCCTGCACTCATCATCGGATATTAGATGCATGATCTTTTCAACCTCTCCCACCCTGTAAGAAAAGATCAATCCCCATGCAAGCCTGCACAGGTCGGCTTTCTTGGGTTTTAAGAGAACAGACAACTTAAATAAATGCTCTATCTGATCCACCGATGGATTTGCATAAAAACGGTCAAGCAGTTTGTTTATACACTTTGCAGCAATATCCTCTCCTTTTGCATTGTAATCGCTTTCTGGATACATCTTCTTAAGCTTTGAAAGGTATTTCAAAGTTCCATCACAATCCCCGTCTCTAAAGTTCTTATTTGCATAAACGTAAAGTGCCAAAGATACAATCTCTGGGTCGTTTCTGTATTTAGCCATAATTTCATCAATGGTTTTCTTGTTTACTTCGCCTTTTTTGAGTTTTGCCTCATCCATCAGTTTCCTTGCTTCCCTCTTCAAAGACTTGTCCTTCGAGTACTTCAAAATGTACTTGCCCCTGTAGTTCAGATCGTCGAAATCTCCCTTCTTGAGATCGCACTTCATCCTGTCTATATAAGAATGTTCCAAAACCCACTCATCATGCGTAGATTCCAAATAGTCAAAGACTTTGGAAGCCTCTTTAAAGTCCTCATACTTGCACAAGGCCACGCCAATATCACCCAATTCCCTATAGTACTTAACGGGATCTACGGCATTCAGCTTGTTTGACATGTAATAATAGGCAAGCACGGTCTTTGCATAGAACTTTGCCCTATAAAAACACTCGGCGGCAAGAACCATGCTCAACGGATAATACGGATCGTCCTTTTGCACGTTCAAGAAGTGCTTAAGCGCTTCCCTACACCTGTTTTCCAGATAGTAGCTATACCCCAACATAAAAGACGCTTTATCCGCCCACTTCGTTCCCACATAATCGCGTATTATCCTGTTATAGATGTTCCGTGCGGCCATAAACATGTTTTTCTTCTCATAAATCTCAGCAATGGAAAAGAGTGTCTGCGCAACGGCTGAGTTTCTTGGAGCAAGCTCTATGGCCCTGTTGTACGTTTTTATGGCAAGATCGTAGTTATTCATGTTTTTATAGCAATCACCTAACAAAAAATAGGCACTAATAAAAAATGGGCTATTGGGATATTTGGTCACAATTCTTTTAAAAAATGCCGCTGCAAGTTGGTAGTTCTTTATGTAAAACGCCCTTACGCCGCTAAAAAACAGTGTCTCATCATAGCTTGCTTTTGTCTTTTCAACAGGGGAAAACGTGTTTTCAGAGACATAAAAGGGTGTGGCAAGCATGTCCTTCGGCGGCGGTATTAGTTTTCTTTTTGCGCCTTTTGATACAACGGCTTGAGGAGTAGGCTTAACAACTATTACGCTACCGTTTTTTTCAATTTTAGGGACAAAGCCATTGTTGCATTCAACTATGATCATTGATGAATTGTCGGTATTCTCAAGGTAGAAACTCTTAAAATACTGATCTTTCAGGTTATTATCAAAAAGCTCCTTTTTTAAAAGCTTACCGGGAAAATAAGCAACAAAATACCTACCCCTTGTGTAAACCTGCGTGCTATTATCGACGCCTGAAATTCTAAAGAAAGAAACACCATTTCTCTTAAAGAACGAAAGTTTGGCGCTATAGGCGTTTATGGAAAAAATCAAAATCAAACAGAGTAGAACATAAACTCTTCGCAGAGCTTTTTCACCTCTTCTCTAATTATTGCATATTTTTTCTCATCACCAATATTGTTTAGTGTTTCTGCTATAAATTCTCCAATCTTCTCCATCTCTTTCTCTTTCATGCCACGTGTAGTAACAGCAGGCGTGCCTATTCTTATTCCGCTTGTAACAAACGGGCTTTGAGTATCGCCAGGAATTGTATTCTTGTTGACCGTTATTCCAACCTTACCCAAAGCCTCTTCTGCCTCTTTACCCGTTATCTTTTTATCTGTCAAATCCACAAGCATCAAGTGATTATCCGTTCCACCGCTCACAAGCTTAAATCCGCTCTCCATTAATACTTGCGCCAGTTTTTTCGCATTCTTAACAACCTGCTTTTGATACTCCTTGAACTCCTCGCTCATAGCCTCTTTAAAGCAAACGGCTTTGGCCGCAATTACATGCATCAAAGGTCCACCCTGCATGCCAGGGAAAACCATCTTATCTATGGGTTTTGCAAAGAACTCCTTTGTCATGATCATACCACCGCGCGGGCCCCTTAGAGTCTTGTGCGTGGTTGTCGTAACAAACTCGCAGTAAGGAATAGGGCTTGGATGCAAACCCGCAGCCACAAGACCTGCAATGTGGGCAATGTCGGCCATGAGATAGGCATCAACACTATCAGCAATCTCCCTAAACTTCTTAAAATCTATAATTCGCGGATAGGCACTTGCTCCGCACACAATCAATCTCGGTTTAAATTCCTCAGCAATGGCTTGCACCTCATCGTAATCAATCAAACCCGTTTCTGGATTAACGCCATATCCAAAGCTTATGTAGAGCTTTCCAGAGAAACTCACACGCGCCCCATGCGTCAAGTGTCCACCGTTAGATAGATCCATGCCCAAAAGCCTATCGCCAGGGTTTAAGGTGGCCATATAAACAGCCATATTGGCCTGAGAGCCTGAGTGCGGCTGAACATTTACATGCTCAGCACCGAATAGCTTCTTAGCCCGCTCAATGGCTATATTCTCAACCACATCAACATACTCGCAGCCACCGTAATACCTTTTACCCGGATAACCTTCAGCGTATTTGTTCGTTAATATGGATCCTTGAGCCTCAAGCACGGCTTCAGACACCAAATTCTCGCTTGCAATAAGCTCAAGACCATACATCTGCCTCTTCTTTTCATTCTCAATGGCATTGTATATATCTGGGTCAAAATCCTTCAAAACGCTCATATCTCCTCCAACTCCATAATTTTTTTCACCCTTCTTTCATGCCTTCCACCATCAAATGGCGTGTTTAAAAATATCTCCACCATCTGCTTCGCAACCTCTAAACCCGTTGTCCTACCGCCAAAAGCGATGATGTTTGCGTCGTTGTGTCTGCGTGCAAACTCAGCCGTGTATGCATCATGGCACAAGGCACACCTAACACCCTTAACCTTGTTTGCCGCTATGCTCATACCGATCCCCGTTCCACAGATTAGTATACCCTTTGCGTTGGAACTTGCAACCTTAAGGGCAACGCTTTTGGCAATATCTGGATAATCAACCGAGTCGGGGCTAAAGCAACCCATATCCTCAAACTCAACACCCTTTTCCTCTAAAAATTCCTTTATTTTCTCTTTTAGTTCAAAACCGCCGTGATCCGAGCCGATAAAGACCATAAATCCCCCTTTTAAAATCCATTTATGCCGTTTTATATCAAAAAACAGGCAATTTTCCAAACTTAATACCCTTTAAAAACTTCATAGTTCCTATATAAACTTAATTTCCTAAAAATTAACTTAATCCTTGAAAATAGTGAGTAGTGGAGTTATAATTGATTTTAGATGATTTAATACATATATGTAGGTTGTTTTTTTTTTTGCGGCTTTTTGGCAAATGAAAAAAATTATTGAGGAGGTGGGCGATGGGTAGCATATCGGTAAAAAAGATGGTTTCTGCGTTTTTTGCACTAATCGTTTTGGGCTTAATTGTGGGTTTCTATGCAACCATGTCCTCAAGCGGCAATGTCAAGCACAAAACAAAAGTGATATACACAAGGGACTTAAATCAGGTTAGCCTTTACAACAAAATCAGGGAAGACTACTCAAAGGGAGAAAAGTACCTTCTTAAAGCCTACTTCTTGAAAGATGAGAACATGCTCAACCTGGCAAAGAAGTACTTCGGAAAAGTGGACACTCTTATAGACGAATGTGTAAAGAAGGCAAACATAAGCCAAAATGAAAAAGAGAGGCTGTTAAGTCTAAAATCAGCAATAGACAATCAATTAGAAGTAGCCTTGGGTCAAATAAATCTCAATTCCAGCGAGATAAGCTACGATCAATTCAACAAATTTGACAAGCTCACGCAATCCATAGATGGGCAGATAGACTCTATCCTAAATAACAGGGTCAAACTCATTAGATCATCCATTGCCGATATCTACAAAGGTCTCAACAGGCACAGCGAATTGATGTTTGTCATCTATGCCTCAATTGCCACAATTGTATTCTTGAGCTTCTTGGCATTTTCAAAATACCTCATACATCCTTTAAGCGGCGTTGGCAAGGTGCTCGATAAGATTGGCGATGGTGATCTAAGCGCAAGGTTTAAAATATACACAAACAATGAAATAGGAAAACTTAAAAAGAATATCAACTCAATGGTTGAAAACCTCCAAGCTATGGTAAATGAGACAAAATCTGCTTCAGACGAAATGTTAAAGGGCTCATCCAACCTATCATCAACAGCTACTCAAATCTCAGCCGCAAACGAGGAAACATCCAAGGGCATGGAGGAGATAAAAAACGCCATCAATGACGCAGCACAGGCCGTTGAAAGCATAGCAAAGTCCACAGAAAACATAACATCTTTGGCCGAGGGAATAGCAGAGATAAACAAAGAGCTAATCAAGGATATGGAAGAAAAGCTCAGAATGATGGACGTAAACGCAAAATTGGCAGAGGAAACCACAAAACAAATCAACATCGTGGGCGAATCTTCAAAAGAGATTGGCAAGATTGTTGATGTGATAAGCGACATAGCAGACCAAACAAACCTCCTTGCCCTAAACGCAGCCATTGAGGCGGCACGTGCTGGAGAAGCTGGTCGGGGTTTTGCCGTTGTAGCTGATGAGGTGAGAAAGTTAGCAGAAAAGACACAACGCTCAACGGAGGAAATCAGGACAACCATTGTAAAGATGCAGCAAGATGTGGAAAAAGCCATAGAACAGACGATAAAAACAAAGGAAAGCATACTCTCAGAGGCCGAATCCATAGAGAGAAACAGAGAGCACGTAAACGAAGTTGTGGAAAGGACAAACAAAACAATAGACGAAATACA
>WFQR01000082.1 GCA_015486955.1 Hippea sp.
ACTATTTAAAAGGGAGGAAAACAGAATAAAAATTTGAGTTTTAAGGAATTATCTTGTATAAAGGGGCGAAGCTATGGCACTTAGGAAAAGGGAAATTGAACTGTTGGCCGATAAGATAGCGGTAAACCTGATTAGGAGCGGGAATGTTAAGCTAAATAAAGACATATCAATTCTAAAAGGCCTTATAAGGGATGTTTTGGACGAGGATGTACAAAAAGAAAAGGAAATAGATATAAAGACAAAGAAGCTTCTTGAACAGTATTCCAATGAGATAGAGAAAGAGGGTGCGGATAGTTCTAAGTTGTTCATCATGGCAAAGAGAAAAGTGGCGAAGCAGGAAGGGTTTTTGCTATGAGGTATAGTAGCGCTCGCATTAGACACTTGGCAAGGGAGATTGTTAGAAGAGCTTTAGATGAAGAGATTTTTGAAGTCATAGGCTCGGATAAGGCAGTGATCAACTCTATAATGGAGACGATGGAGAAGTATTTCTCCATAGAAGACGAGGTATATGAAAAGGTCGTTGAGAGCTTGCAAAAACGCTCTAAGAAACTCATTCCTGGCAGTATGGAATGGGAAGTTGCTTTCAATAAGGCTTACGAAGAAGAAATGAGCAAAAGGCTTTTGAAATGAAGGCTGTTTTGGTTCTGGAAAACGGATCCGTATTTGAGGGCTTCTCTCTTGGTGCGACAGGAACGACAGTAGGCGAAGTTGTCTTCAATACGGCGATGAGCGGTTACCAAGAGATACTCACAGATCCATCCTATAAGGGTCAGATTGTAACAATGACATACTCAGAAATTGGAAATTACGGATTAAATCCCTTTGACGAAGAATCAGACCGTCCATACGTTGAAGGTTTTATTGTTAAAGAAGCCTCAAAGATTACATCCAACTTTAGATCCCAAATCTCTTTAAGCGATTATTTGAAAAAACATGGTATAGTAGGCATTGAAAACATAGACACGAGGAAATTAACAAAAGAGTTGAGGGTAGAGGGCTCATTAATTGGCGCCATATCAACGGAAACAGATATTGAAACCCTAAAGAAGATCGTCTCAGATTACGAAATTGTAGGTAAAGACCTTGTAAAATACGTGTCAACAAAAGAGACGTATAACTTCAAAGAGAGTTTATTTAGGTTTGGGTACGAAAAAAGGAAAATCAAGAAAGTGTTAGATGGAAAAAGGGTAGTTGTAATCGATTTTGGTGTAAAGAGGAATATATTGAGGTATTTAGTAGAAGTTGGCTTTGATGTAATCGTTGTAAACGCCTATACCACCTTCAATGACGTGAAAAATCTTAATCCAGACGCTATTTTCCTATCCAACGGGCCGGGTGATCCGAGAGGTGTTGACGAAAAATGGATTAAAGAATACAAGAAGATCATAGAAAATTATCCAACATTCGGCATTTGTTTTGGTCATCAGATTATACTGAGATCCTTTGGTGTTAAAATATACAAAATGAAATTTGGTCATCATGGTGGTAACCACCCAGTTATGGATTTGGATACAGAGAAGGTATTCGTAACCGCGCAAAATCACAATTACGCTGCGGATGAAAAAGATTCACTTGAAAAAGGCTTTAAAATAACGTATAAAAACCTTAATGATGGTAGTGTGGAAGGCGTTAAACACAAGGAGTTACCCATAATGTCTGTGCAATACCACCCAGAGGCATCTCCAGGGCCACATGATGCAGAATACCTTTTTGAACATTTTGCTAAGATGGTTTTAGAAAACTAAAACGTTAGAGGTGTAAAGTGAGAAAACAAAGAACCTTAAGGGAACCAATAAAGGCTGCAGGAATAGGTTTGCATACAGGGAAAAAGGTTGAGATACAGCTCGATCCGGCAGATGTAAATCACGGTGTAGTGTTTTATAGAGCTGACAAAGACATTTACATAGAAGCTAAAAGTGAAAATGTGGTGGATACAACACTTGCCACGACATTGGGTAAAAACGGCGTTGTAATTAAAACAGTAGAGCATCTTCTATCTGCTCTCTACGGACTGCATGTGGACAACGTTCTCATCACGGTATGGGGAGACGAAGTCCCCATAATGGACGGTTCATCGGCTCCTTGGGTGTATTTGATAAAAACAGCGGGTATTATTGAACAGGATGCCTTTAAAAAGGAAATCATTATAAAGAAACCCGTTAAGATAAAAGAGGATGGCAAGTTTGTGGCATTACTTCCTTCGAGAAACTTCGAAGTTCACTATTCCATACACTTTGATAACACGTTTATAGGTAAACAGAAAATTGCACTTGTGATAAATGAACACACTTTTGTTAAAGAGATTAGCAAAGCAAGAACGTTCGGTTTTGTCAAAGACATTGAATATTTACAGGCACACAATTTGGCTTTAGGTGGAAGCTTAGATAACGCAATAGTTGTTGATGAATACGGAATAGTAAACGAAGACCCATTAAGATACGAAGATGAATTTGTAAGGCACAAGGTATTGGATGCAATTGGCGATCTTTCGATAATTGGATACGATATAAAGGCAAAGTATCTGGCTTATAAGTCTGGCCACGAC
>WFQR01000083.1 GCA_015486955.1 Hippea sp.
AAATTGCAAATATGCTTGGTGCTTGGCAAGATTATCAACAAGCAAGACAGAATGGATACACGGGTACTTTTGTGCAGTATCTTGAGCAGAGTGCAAGATATAGGACAGCAGCAAATATAGCAGAGGCACAACAGATGCAAAAGATGGCTGATAGGTATTTTGGCGGGAATCTTGGCAAGGAAATGCAGTTTCTCAAACACATACAAGCAGAGAGAGAAATCGGCGGTGCCTTTGGGTTCGAAGACGCATACAAGCAGGCGGTTAAGGATGGATTTGTCGGGACTCGTGCAGATTTTGTCAGGTTCAACGAAGCCATGCATTTGGAGTCCATATACGGACAAAATATAGCTACACGAGATGCAGCTAATTTCTTTGGCGAGGATGTTCCTACTTTTGTTGCTGGCACAAGGCGAGGAAGTTACATGATGTCCCGTATAGATAGTGGCGTCAAGGAAAGCTACATAACCCATGAGGGAATTCCTGAAACAAGGAGATCAATAGAGAACGAACTCTACTACAGGCAAGGACAGAATCTTGGACTTGCACCTACACCACAGCAAGCTAAAACGAGAGGAGAGTACGAAGCGGAAACTGGTTATAGAAACTACCTTCTAAATAAGGAGTTTTATAGCACAGCAGAATATCAAGCTCTAACAGAATCTGCTAAGAGATTTTCTGATACTATAATTGGTAGGCAAATACCTGCAGCACTTACAATGGACACAAACGATGTGGTATTCAAGAGCGTTGCTGCAAACGTAGCCCACTACCTCAAAGAAACTAAGTCCCCAGGTGCTTTCAACGAAGCGATGGATGTGACGGATGCGGAGATGAAGTACATTAGTGCAATTACAACAAAAGGTATGGAGCACGGGAAAGAAGGAACTATGATGACTCGGTTAGATGGTCAGTTACAGGGACAGCTTGAAGCTGGCCTTGAATTATTTGGAAATGGTGGAAAAGTAATAGTTAGCGGTAACATCGATGTAACAGATCAGATTGCAGACAAACTCTCTCAAGCCACAGGAATCAAAATTTCAGCCGACATGCTTCGCATGCAATTACTAAAAAAGAATATGGAAATAGCTCTTTCAAACCCTGAAACAGCCCTCGAGCAACAAAAGCAATTTTTCCAAAAGCTGGTTAACACTTACGAATCAGGAGATATGCAGCAGTTTGCCAATTTGATTGGTTTAAAACAAACTACTCCTCAAGCTTTGACTCAAGCACATTACAAGGGTTCCAGCCCAGCCGATCAAGTGCAAGGAGTTGTCAACCAAGCTGGTGGTAGTATATCGGCTTATGGAGAAGAACTTAAAAATACTGTAGAAAACGCAGGAAAAGAACTATATGAGGGATTAGTGGATAGTAATAAAAGTGAAACTATTGTAAATAACCCAGAAAATACTATAGGACAAATCAATAAAAATATTAAGCTTGACGAAAAGAAAGCTGAGGAAAGGGATAAAGAAATATACAAAGCTTTTTTGGGGGAGTAAGAAGCTTAAATTAATCGTCTTTTATGACAGAATATCCATCGTAGTTAATATTGCCTGGTAGTAAACAATAAGTTGGGTCAACTGTCCAGTGTTCCTTAAGATTTCCGTTAGGATAAACAGGCTTTATGTTCTCTTTTATCCACACCTTCCTGTTCTTCTCATCTAAGGCATGGAGAGGGTCACTTGCGTTCTTCCATCTTCCTATGCCCACCATGACGGCGACTATGGTGACAAAAAACGCAACAACCCACAGCATACTCTCACCCCCTTCTACTCCTACTTAACTATTTACTCCTTTTTTCTCATTTGTCAACCCCAAATGTGCCTGTTAGTTTGATGGTTGTTAGTCTTTAGTCGTTAGTTCGATACACAACCGCTTGTGTACAGGGAAAACTTGACAAATGGAAGTAATGAGGTAAACTTTTAAGCAAGGGAAGTTAAAAGATTCGAGGTGAGAAAACAATGTTTGCTGTGGGAAATGTAACCGAGAAGCATAAAAAAAGCGATATAAGAATAAATATTCCTCAAGTGAATGTAGATAAATTTAAAGAAGTGTTTCTTTACATTCTCAATAAAGTTGGGGCAAAACCCAATATAGGCGAGACCGTTCTGTATAAATTATTGTATTTCATAGACTTTGATTTCTATGAAAAGTATGAAGAGCATTTAATAGGAGCAAAATACATAAAAAATCATTACGGGCCTACACCGATTGAGTTTTCTAAAATAGTCTCACTAATGGAAAAAAATGGAGAGATAGTCAAAGTTAACAGCGACTATTTCTCATACCCTCAGACAAAATATCTTCCTTTAAGGGAGCCTGATTTAAGCAAACTTAAACCTCACGAAGTAGAACTAATAGACAATGTACTTAATAGGCTTTCCGATATGAATGCAACACAGATAAGTGATTACTCTCACAAAGATGTTCCCTGGATGGTAGCCGAAGAAGGCGAACCTATAGAATACGAGTCTGTCTTTTACAGAACCCCCGATTATTCAGTAAGACGCTATAGTGAGCAGGATATTTGAGGGTATTAACAGGCTCCCTGAATTCTCAAGAGATTTGAAAAAACTTATTAAGAGGTTTCCTACCCTTAATGATGACCTTGACATTTTTATAAAAACCCAGCTTAAACTTTACCATAAACTCCATGTGGATAACGGTGGTATTTTTAGGATTTCAGATTTAGGGATAGACTATCCACATATTTACAAGGTAAAAAAATTCGCTTGTAGGTCTTTAAAGGGGCGAGGAGTAAACAGCGGTATTAGAATAATATACTGTTATTATGAGGATAGAGACATGATTGAGTTTATAGAAATATATTTTAAAGGTGACAAGGAAAACGAGGACAGGAATAGGATTTTGAGATACTACAGTAAGTAAGAGATAGAAAATACCACACAAAGGAATAGATTTAGGGAATCAGGTATTTCTTTTTATCTTCTAAATGCAACTTATTTAAACATTCTATTATAGTTTTTTCTGCGATATTTTTATTGCATCGGATCTCGAAATATGTGACCTCCTCCCCTCACTGAAGTGAGAGGCTTCCCGCTTCGCAGGATGCTACTGCACCCTCTACGGGCATGAGTTCGGGGCAGTCCGCCCCTACCGCCTGATTAAGGCTGGCGAGGCCTGTTTTGAGCAGGTTAATCGTAGCATTTAAGTCCCTATCGTGTCTTGTGCCACATACAGGGCAAGTCCACTCACGGTCTTTGAGTGTTAAGTTCTCATTCTTGTATCCACACACGCTACACAGCTTAGAGGAAGGGTAGAATGCGTTTGCTTTAACTATTTGCCTGCCGTATAGTTTAGCTTTGTATTCCAAGAAAGAGATAAATCTACGCCAGCTTGCGTCTGCTATGTGTTTTGCAAGTTTGTGGTTCTTGAGCATTCCCTTAACATTTAGGTTTTCAACAACAATGGCTTGGTTATCGCCAATGATTTGCTTGCTTAGCTTGTGCAAGAAGTCTTCCCTTTGGTGTTTAATCTTTTCGTGAAGCTTAGCTATCCTTTTCTTGAGCTTTATATATTTTCCGCTTCCTTTCTCTTTTCTTGATAGACATCTTTGAAGTTTTTTGAGTTTTTTCTCAGAAAGTATAAGATGCTTTGGTTTTTTTATTTTATCACCGTTTGATAGGGTGCAGAAGGTTTCTATTCCGACATCTATAGCTACAATATTATTCGATTTTGGCAGAGGCTTTATCTTCCTATCAACGAGGACATTAAGGAAAAACTTTTCTGTTGGGGTCTTTGTTATAGATATAGACTTAATCTCTCCTTCTATCTCTCTGTGTTTGATAAACCTCAATGGTTTTTTAAGCTTTGGGATTTTTACTTTATTGCCTTCAATGGTAAAATGTTGTGGGATGGATACTGAGTTAGCTTTTCTCTTGCTCTTGAATTGAGGAAATCTCGCTCTTTTTTCAAAAAAGTTCTTAAACGCCCTATCAAGCCATTTAACGGCTTCTTGGAGGGATTGGCTGTTGGCTTCTTTGAGAAATGGATATTTTTCTTTAAGCTTCGGCAAAAGCTTTTTATACTCGTAATAATTCCAACTCTTACCACTTTCTTCATAGTCCCTCTTTGCAATCTCAAGGAGTTTATTGTAAACAAACCTGCAATGTCCTATCTGGCGGTTTAGAAAGTCTATTTGGTCTTTTTTAGGGTATAGCCTGAACCTGTAAATATAGTTCATAGCTTCTTTTGATTTTCTATGTATTTTTTTATCGCTTCTTCTGACACAGAACCAACGGTCTCAACATAGTAGGAAGGATTCCACAAATGTCCTTTCCAGAGCTTTGTTTTTAGCTCAGGAAACTTGAGAAATAGCTTTCTCGCACTTATGCCCTTAATCATCTTTGCCATGTAAGAGGGGGATATTTTAGGGTGTGCAGATACAAAGAGATGGATATGGTCTTGCTCTCCGACTTCCATAACGGAGACTTCAAAGCCTTTCTCTTTAGCTACTTCTGAAATTATACTCTTGAGCTCTTTTTCTATCTCGGGAGTAAGAACCTTTCTGCGATATTTGGTGGAGAAAACAAGATGGTAATTACAGTTGTAAACGCAGGTTCTCGCCTGTCTTATATTGGGCTTTAAGGTTTTTCTGCTCATACACATAGTATATATTAACTTTATGAAAAAGTCAATATACTCAAGCATTTATCTGTGTTCGTATGGTATCCAATCGCACTGTATCTCTCCTTTCAAAAAGAGAGGATTAGTGCGTAGAAGTTCCTAAATCTTTCTGTATTAAGGTTCTTATACAGAACTATTTATTTTATTTTTAGTTCTTATACAGAACTTTTTTATTGACTTCATATAAAAATAGTTCTATTATAGAACCATAAAATTCTTGGAGGTGAAAAAAATGATAGATAAACTTCTTGGACAATTTGAGCTAACCTTAGAGCGATTAAAGGCTTACCTTCCTGAGAAAAAACGTCCTTTTTATAAAAACATCCCTATTGACAACGTTAGGGGAGCGCTTGTTTACGGTTTAAGAGGTGTGGGGAAAACGACTTTTTTAATCGATAAAATAGCAAGCTCTAAGAAAAACTTCCTGTATTTTAGCGCCGATCACCCATCGATCTCATCACTGCCACTTTACGATATTGTGAGTGCAATCTTTAAAAAGGGATACGACGGTGTAGTTATTGACGAAATTCATCATGCAAACAAATGGAGCGAGCATGTAAAGGCTATTTATGATGACTATCC
>WFQR01000084.1 GCA_015486955.1 Hippea sp.
AGTACACTGTTGTGTTTTACCAATTTTGGCAGGGTCTATGCGATTAAGGCGTACAATATTCCGAAACAATCGCCTTCATCAAAGGGTAGGCCCATTGTTAATTTTATCAAACTGCAACCCCAGGAGACGATAAAAACAATAGTGCCAATCAGTGAAACAGACAGTTTGTTCTTCGTTACGGAATCTGGAACGGTTAAACGCTCATCTTTTGAACATTTTGAGAACATACTATCCACGGGCAAGATAGCTATTAAGTTGGATGAGCAGGATTCACTTGTTAGGGTATTTGACGTTAAAGACGATGATGAGGTTGTTATAGTTACAGAAAATGGTATGTGTGTAAGGTTTGATGCCAATGAAGTGAGGGATATGGGACGCACAGCTCAAGGCGTCAGGGGTATGAGGCTTTCTGATAATGATAGAGTTGTGAGTGCGGATAGATTTAGAGAGAGTGAGCATACAAAGGTTATAGTTGTTACGAAGGATGGCGTGGGCAAACTCTTGAAAGTTGATGATATAAGAAAAATTAAACGTGGTGGTAAAGGCGTAAAGTGCGTTAAGCTAAAGAGCGGAGATAGGGTTGTTGGTAGTCTGTCTTTAAACGATTCGGATGATGTGGTTGTTATTACGAAGAACGGCAAGATGATAAAGATAGATGCTGAAAACATCAGCGTCATGGGTAGGTATGCCCGCGGCGTAAAGCTAATCAATTTGGATGAGGATGACGAGGTTGTGAGCATCTCTATAGCAAAGGACAACGGTGAATATTAAACTTAAAGCTGCAATAAAATCCGATATTGGCAAAGTTGATAATAAGTTAAAGGAGATTGTAAAACCTGTAAGTGGCTTGTTGTACAATGTATACAGGCAGGTGATTGATGGTGGTAAGAGGTTAAGGCCACTCCTTGTGCTTTATGTGTCAAAGGCTTTGGGTTTTAAAGAGGAAGACGATGCTTTGGTTGTGGGCAGTGTTATTGAGCTTGTGCATACGGCAAGCCTTTTGCACGACGATATAATCGATGAAGCACTCTTTAGGAGGGGTAGACCTTCTGCTAATTCTGTTTTTGGTATTAAGCCCGCTGTTTTGGGCGGTGATTACCTGTTTTCTTTGGCTTATAACGTTGTCTTGAGGTATGATAAAGAGATAGCAAGGCGTATATCTGAAGCTGCATATACGTTAACTGAAGGTGAAGTGCTTGAGATTGAAAGGGCCTTTGATGTTGATATCTCTAAAGATGACTATTTTGAAGTTATATACAAAAAGACGGGTATTTTGATTGAAGTTAGTTGTGTCTGTGGTGGTCTGCTCGCCAAAAGCGATTACATTGATGTTTTGTCTGATTATGGCAAAAATCTTGGCCTGGCCTTTCAAATAAAGGACGATTGTTTGGACTATATGGGTGATGTGAAAGAGGTTGGAAAAGATTTGGGTATAGATCTGAAGGAGGGCAAGGTTACCCTGCCCGTTTTGAACGCTCTTGAAAGAAAAAGGGATTTAAAGGATAAATTGAGGGAGTTTTTTGACACTAAAGATGACCGATTATTGAATGAGCTGATCCTTGAGGTAAAGGAGTATGGGCTGGATGGTGCACTAAAAGAGGCAAAAAGATACGCAGATTTGGCAAAAAAAGCAATTGATGATCTGCCGGCCTCAAAGTATAAGGATTACCTCTTGGCAATAGCTGATTATTCTGTTGAAAGGACAAAATGAGCGAAATTGTTGTTGTAGGTGCAAATCACAACACATCCCCCCTTGAGATTAGGGAAAGGTTAGCGTTTGATAACTCCAAATTGGATAGATACCTGTTAGAGTTGAAATCGTTGGATGGCTTGGAAGAGGTGATGATACTTTCTACGTGTAACAGGGTTGAGGTTCTCTACGTTTCGAAGACAGATATTGTTGATAAGGTTTTGGAGTATTTGAGCTGCCATTCTGGTATTGAGCAGAATGAGTTAAAGAGGTATCTGTACATAAAAAGGGATATTGATGCTGTAAGGCATGTGTTTAGGGTTGCATCCTCTTTGGATTCTATGGTTGTTGGAGAGCCACAGATATTGGGACAGATAAAGGAGGCTTACAAGTGGTCCGTTGAGTTTTACACAAGCGGTGCGACGATTAACAGGATCATGAGACGCGCGTTCCATGCTGCAAAAGTAGTGAAAACCAAAACGGACATTTCAAAGGGTGCAATCAGTGTGGCCTATGCGGGATTTTTAAAGGTTAAAGAGTTGATGGATGTAAAAGGGAAAAATGTCTTGAGTATAGGAAATTCAGAGATGAACAGGCTCTCCTGTGAGCACTTTTCGGATCACGGCGCAATTATTAAAGCAGTTGCAAATAGAACTGTTGAAAACGTTTTGGATCTTGCGGAAAAGTACAATGCCCAAGCTTTTGGTCTTGATAGGCTAAAGGATGCTTTTCGTGATATAGACATCGTTGTCACATCAACGGCTTCAAATGAGCCCATTATAAAGCCCGAATTCATACCTTTAGATAGAAGAATTGTTATCGTCGATTTGGCTGTACCACAGGATACGGATCGCAACGTAGAAAAATTAGACAATGTTAGGGTTATACACATCGATGACTTGAAAAATATAGTCGATCAATCGTTGGAATATAGGAAGAAACAGGCAGAACTTGCTGAAAGAATCATTGACGATGAGATTGAGGCCTATAAGGAATACGTTAAATCGCTGGATTACGATGAGGTGATAAAAGAGATAAGGCTGAGGGCTGAAAGGGTTAGGAAGTTGGAGATTTACAAGTTTAAAAAGATATACAAGAACAGGGTTGACGATGAGCTGCTTGAAGGCATTGATAAACTAACAAAATCATTACTATCAAAGATACTCCATGAGCCCACGATGAATATCAAGGGATTTTTGAACCATCCAGAGGGCGATCTGTATGTTGAACTGTTGAGAAGGTTGTTTGATATAAGTAAATCAAAGAAGGATGTGAGATGCTTCTTCTCGGAAAACAATTAAGAATTGGGACAAGATCGTCAAAACTTGCACTGTGGCAGGCGAATTTTGCAAAAGAGAAGCTTGAGCAGTTGGGTTTTGAATGCGAGATTGTGCCCATAAAGACTGAAGGCGATAAGACCGACAAACCACTCTACGATATGGGTGGAAAGGGACTTTTTGTTAAAGAGATAGAAAAGGCTTTACTTGACAAAAAAATCGATGTTGCCGTACACTCCTTAAAAGATATGAGCGTTTATGATAGTAATGATTTCGATTTCATAGTTTTTGAAAGGGACTTTTATCAAGACACGTTTGTTTCTTTTAAGGGTAATCTGCTTGAACTTGAAAGCGGTGCAAAGATTGGAACAACCTCGTTACGTAGAAGGGCGGAAGTAATGCGCATTAAGCCCGATGTTGAGTTTGTTGATCTGCGTGGTAATTTGGATACGAGGTTAAGGAAGCTAAAAGAGGGTGTTGTCGATGGCATTGTTGTCTCTAAAAGTGGTCTTGTAAGGTTGGGTTTGTACGATGAGAGCTATATGTACGACCTTGAATTTATGATTCCCGCTGCGGGGCAGGGTGTTGTTGCCGTTGAGTTTTTAAAGGATTTTGAGTTTAAGGAGAAAATTAAAGAAATAGAGGATAAAAAGACAAGGGTATGTGTTGATGCAGAAAGGGCTTTTGTAAGGCAGATGAACGCATCGTGTAACTATCCAATAGGTGCTCATGCCTACTTTGATGGAAGTGAGTTCTGTATGAGTGTGATGTACGGCTGTCCAAAGGATTTAACCAAAACCATAAGGTATACAAGCTGTGATAGTAGCGTGATGTTTGTGATTGCCGATGTTATAGATTACGTTGAGAGGAAGAAGGGTGAGAAGGATTTCTGTTAGCGGGTCGTTGCCGCTTAAGTTCTTTCCCACGATAAAAAGTAGTGTTTGGTTTGAGGATGGTTTTGAGCGCAAGTTTTTACTGAAGTGTAACAATATCGATGAAAATAGTTACGACTATTTCTTAACGCATTCTTTAGAGGGTGACATAGAGTTTCTTTATAAAAGCGCAAAGCTTGATAAACCAAAGATTCTGTTTAGTGCAAATATAGATGATCTAATAAGATACACCGAAATTTACGATGATCGTTTGGACATATTCCCAGTAGAGTCGATGGAATTTAGGGCTGTTGATTTTATCATAGACAGCAGAGCTGATTGGGTGGTCTTCACAAGCAAAAGGGCCGTTGAGTTTTTCTTTAAAAAGGTATCCGTGAGATTTTTGTGCGATAAGAAGCTCGCTGCCGTTGGCGATAAAACGGCCTATGCTTTGATGGAGAAGGGTTTCAAATTGGATTATGTGCCTGAAGAGTTTTACGGATCCTCACTTGTTGAGTTTTTGAAGGATAAGGGTAAGCTGCTTGTCATAACGGCTGCTAAATACAACAAGATTTACGATGAGCTGGACAATGTCACCGTTGTGCCTGTGTATGAAAATGTGATACCTGAAAGGATCAAGTACTTTGAGCCTATAGGACAATTTGACTTTGGTCTATTTTCAAGCCCATCGGCGTTTTGGCATATAAAGGAGGCATTTGGAAGCTACGGGTTTGTGGAGAGGATCAAAAGGATTGTCGCCATTGGTAAAACAACAAAGTCTTACATCGAATCATGTGGCTTTGAAGCCGAAGTGCCAAGCAGGGCAACAATTGACGATATGTTTAAATACGTGCTGGATTTGATTTAAGGGGGAGTGTATGGAGGATTTTGCTGAACTTGAGCGTATAGCAAAGGAAATCAGAAAAGATGTACTCATTATGTTAAATAAGGCTAAAAGTGGTCATTCTGGTGGATCGTTGAGTGTTGTTGATATATTGGTTGCGTTGTACTTCGGTGGAATAATGAACTACGATCCAAAAAACCCTGCGTGGGAGGATAGAGATAGGCTCGTTTTATCAAAGGGTCATGCCTGCCCGGCCCTGTATGCCACACTTGCAAGGGCTGGCTTCTTTGAAAGGGATCTTCTGTGGACGTTGCGAAAGTTGGGTTCTCCTTTGCAAGGTCATCCGGATGCAAAGAAATTGCCAGGTATCGATGCATCCACCGGTTCTTTGGGTAATGGTATAACGCAGGCCGTAGGAATGGCGCTTGCCGCTAGGGTTTTAAAGAAGAGGTACAAGGTTTTCTGTGTTATGGGTGATGGAGAGCTACAGGAGGGTATTACCTGGGAAGCGTTCATGGCAGCTTCACACTATAAACTATCCAACTTGATTGTGATTGTGGATTTCAATGGTTTGCAGATAGACGGTAGGGTTATGGATATCATGAATATATCGCCCTTGAAAGAAAAATTTGAGGCGTTTGGATTTAGAACGTATGAAATTGGTGGTCATGTGTATAAGAACTTAATTGACACGTTAACTACAGCGAAACGCAATGTAGTCAGCCCCACAGCGGTTATTGCAAGGACCGTTAAGGGATACGGCGTTTCGTTTATGGCAAACAGGGTTGAGTATCACGGAGTTCCGCCTTCAGATCAAGAATTAGAAAGGGCGCTAAAGGAGTTGGACAATGGAGTTTAAGGCAACAAGAGAGGCTTACGGTAAGGCTTTGGTTGAGTTGGGTAAAATAGACAATAGGGTTGTTGTGTTGGATGCCGACTTAAGTGGATCGACAAAATCCAAGGAATTTCAAAAACAATTTCCCAATAGGTTTTTCAATATGGGTATAGCAGAGGCCAATATGGCCGGTGTAGCAGCCGGTATGGCCTTAAGTGGCTTAAAGCCCTATGCATCTTCGTTTGCCGTGTTTATTACAGGTAGGGCGTTTGAGATTGTAAGGCAATCCATATGTTATCAGAATTTGCATGTGGTACTGTGTGGTTCACATTCGGGTATTAGCGTTGGTGAGGATGGCGGTTCGCATCAGGCCATAGCAGACATTTC
>WFQR01000085.1 GCA_015486955.1 Hippea sp.
CATGTTTGTAGAGACCAAAAATCAGGCCAACAAAAGCCAAACCAAGACTTATCCTATCGGGAATAATGTAATGAAACAGGTCTATGAAGCTTCCGACAATGAGCATATAACCAAAAATCAGGTAAAATGCAAAATCCACAGTCAAGCCAAACTTCAAATAGACCAAAACGGTGTAGATCGCTGTCAATAGTTCCACAGTCGGGTAGATGGGCGAAATCTTGGATTTACAGTTTCTGCACCTGCCTTTAAGCAAGATATAGCTCAAGACAGGTATGTTATCATACCACTTGATCCTTGCACCACAAACAGGGCAACTCGATGGCGGGTAGACTATGGATTTACCCCTTGGAATTCTATAAATGCACACATTTAGGAAACTGCCAACAACCAATCCAAAGATAAAGATTAAAACCATCATTTTTCTTGCTTTACTTCTTTTTTGGTTGAGAAAACATAAGCAATAACAACGCTCAAAAGGTAAAGCAAAATCAACGGTGTAGCCATGAGAAACTGTGTGAACACATCTGGCGGCGTGAGAATTGCCGCAACAATAAAGATTATAAGCAAGGCATAGTCAAATTTCTTTAGAAGATCTTTGCCACTGACCAATCCCAAACGGGCAAGAACAAACGTTACAACGGGGAGTTCAAAAACAATACCAAAAGCAGTTATCATCTTTAAAAAGAGATACATGTATTGCCTTATGGTGGGCATGGCCGAGAGTTCCTTACCGCCGTAGCGCAACAGGAATTTAAAACCCAATGGCAGAACTACTTTGTACGCAAAAACAACGCCGGATATAAAAAAGAAGCTAAAGGCGAGGACAAACGGTATGGCAAACTTCTTTTCATTCTCTTTAAGTCCTGGTGATACAAACAGCCAAATCTGATAAAACGTGAATGGAATGGTTAAAACAATTGCTGCGATGAGTGCAGCCTCTAACCTCACCCAAAAGGCCTCTGTGACGCCTGTAAAGATTATCTTGCTTCCAGGAGGCAAAGCCTGTTTCAGTGGAGCAATGATGATATCGATGATCTGCTGGGAATGTCCAATGGTGAGCGCCAAGCCTACAAAAATGCCACCGATGATCCACAAAAGCCTAATCCTTAACTCCTCGATGTGCTCGAGGATTGTCATGTTATTTGGATCTTTTTTCTTCCTTTTCCTTATCCTCATCCTCTTCTAAAATCTCTTTCCACTTTTTTTCTATTTGTCTCTTTGGATTTATATCCTCAACCTCTTCTAAGTCCTCTTCAAGCTCTCTCTTCAACTCCTCTATAGCCTTCATAAAGTTCTTATAAACGTAAGCAATACCCCTCAATATTTCAGGTAACCGCCTCGGCCCAACGACAAACAAGGCGATTATGGCAATAACTATTAACTCTGGAGTGCCAATTGAAAACATCTTTAGCCTCCCAATGGTGAAGCCTAATAAAAGTTGACCGCTTTGTCAAAAAATAATAATCTCTACAAAACTTGAGGAGGAAAACAATGAGGTGTCATGAGGTAGATTACGAGATTATCGGAGACGATATGCAGATCGTAGAGGTAGAGTTAGATCCGGATGAGACGGTCATTGCAGAAGCTGGAGCAATGAACTACATGGAAGACGGCATAGAGTTCAAAGCCAAGTTAGGCGATGGATCGGATGCGGATAGTGGTCTTTTGGGTAAACTCTTTAGGGCTGGAAAAAGGGTCTTGGCACAGGAATCGCTGTTTCTAACGCACTTCACAAACAGGGATACACAAAAAAGGCGCGTAGCTTTTGCCGCACCCTACCCCGGCAAAATCATACCTGTAGACATGTCAAAGGTAAATGGTGATCTGTTGTGTCAAAAGGACGCTTTCTTGTGCGCAGCCTACGGTACACGCATAGATATCGCTTTCACCAAGCGCTTCGGAACAGGACTGTTTGGCGGTGAGGGGTTCATTTTGGAAAGGATCAACGGCGACGGCATGGTGTTTATACATGCAGGCGGAACAGTGATCAAAAAAGAACTAAAAAACGAAACGCTGAGGGTGGATACGGGCTGCATTGTTGCCTTTGAAGAGACAATCGATTACTCAATTGAGTTAGTTGGTGGTTTAAAATCCATGCTATTTGGCGGTGAAGGACTGTTCCTTGCCACACTTAGGGGCACAGGTACCGTCTATCTCCAAAGCCTGCCTTTTTCACGACTTGCCGACAGAATTATAAGCAATGCGCCGAAGATCGGCGGCGATCAAAAGGGTGAAGGCTCAATACTGGGCGGTTTGGGAAGGCTGTTGGACGGGGATTAAAAAATCATGGGAAGCCTTATACTTTGCTATCACCACATAAACTACGGCGAAAGGATAACACCCGAAGACTTTGAAGAGAACCTGAAGATATTGAAGGATGCTGGGTTTAAACCCATAAAGCTTAAAGAGATCTACAGATTTTTAGAAAACGGTGAATCGCCACCTGACAAGACAGTTCACATTACATTTGACGACGGATACGCAGATAACTACCTATACGCATACCCCATTTTGAAAAGATACGGTTTTTTTGCGACAATCTTCGTTATTGCAAATAAAGTCACAGAGGGGTTAAAACGCGCAACCTATGATCAGCTTGTGGGCATGAACATAGCTAATCAGGTAAAAAAATTAGAGGAAAAATCGATCTACGTAAGCTGGGAAGAGCTCACAGAGATGGTGGAAAGCGGTGTATTCGAAGTTGGCAGCCACTCATTAAACCACAGGGCCTGTTTTTGCTGCAATAAGGTACACAAGTTCAATCCAGACAACAGCTACGAATGGTACTTGGAATTAACAAACGATCGAAGACTCGGCGTACCGATTTATGAGAAAAAATGGGATTGTGCAACGCTATGCATGAAAGATGACCTTGATTTAAGGGATTACCTTGCAAACTACGTAAGGGAGCACGGCGGTGTTCTGTTTTTTAAAAAAACCAATGCACAGAAGATACTGAGAAAGGAGTTCAAACGGTACATAAAAAAACATGGGGCACGGTTTAGCTTTGAAACGCAAGAGGAAAAACTTGAAAGGGTTGAGAAAGAGATTAGGGATTCAAAGAGGATAATTGAGGAAAAACTCGGTCAAAGAGTGGATTTCTTTTGCTACCCGTGGGGAGACTACGACGTGGATGTGATATACGAGCTACAGCGCCAAAACTATAAAGCCGGTCTAACCCTAAATGTCGGTCTTGTCGAAAAGGATACGTATCCGTTTCTTTTCCCAAGGGTTGAGGTCAGAAATTCAAAATGGCTCAAGAAGAGGCTCAAAATATATTCAAACAGCACACTTTCACGAATATACTCTAAAGTCCACAGGGCTATAATATGAGGTCAAGCATCATTGCCTTCTTTCTCATACTTGTGACAATAGCCTTTTTCTCCATAATGCTCCCCTTTTGGAAGTCATTTGTTATGGGACTGACTATCGCAATCGTGTTTTATCCCCTCTTTGACAAAATAAAAAGGATCTTTAAAAACAGCAACATAGCATCTTTTTTGAGCATATTCATTGTGCTTTTGATAATCGCAATACCCATAACACTTGCAATCTATATAATGGTCAACGAGACGGAAAAGTTTATCGGCAACATCTCTCAAATAAAAAAGGCTTTCGAAGGTCTCGTTTTAAAGATCCAAACCATATCGCACTTAAAGATTTTAACACCCTACATCGACAAGTTGGATGAGGCAATATTTGGCCTATTGCAAAACACGGGTGTGGTGATAACCAAAAATGTCGGTGCCATATTTTCTCAAACCTATAGCATCCTTGCCAATTTCATATTCTCGTTCATCATCGCCTTTTACTTCATCAGGGACTCCGAAGCGTTTTTAGGTTACATATCGAATATGATAGACGACAAGGATAGCTTCTACAGAATCCTAAAATCCATTAGGGATAGCATCAATGCGACGGTGTTGGGAGGCGTATTAACGGCTTTTATTCAGGGAATTGTTGGTGCTTTGGGTTTTTTGATAGTGGGTTTAAACGCCTTCTTCATGTGGATGTTCTTGATTGCCATGTTCTCATTCGTTCCCCTTGTGGGAACTGCTATTATATGGCTTCCCGTCGCCGTCTATCAATTCATAAGCGGCTCGTTTATCAAGGGCATATTCATCGTCGCTTGGGGTACATTGGCCGTCGGCATGGTGGACAACTACGTAAGACCCATGATCATCAGCAGCAAGATAAATATCCATCCAATGATACTCTTTTTCGGAATTTTAGGATCAATTATTGTTTTTGGACCGATCGGTATAATTGTCGGGCCCGTTATCATATCCGTGGGCGATGTTTTGGTAAAGACCTACGTGTCAAATAAGCCCAAGCGTAAAAGCTAAAAA
>WFQR01000086.1 GCA_015486955.1 Hippea sp.
AAAAGCTCTGAAAATGCGTAAGGTTTTGGCAGGTAGTCATCCGCACCGCTTTTTAAACCTTCCACCCTTTCATCAACTTCACCCAAAGCGCTTAAAACCAAAATCGGCGTTTTGTTACCCGAACCCCTGAGCATCTTAATTATACTCAAACCATCTATACCGGGAAGCATCCTATCGATTATCAATAGGTCGTATTCACTGTTCATGGCAAGGTAAAGACCATCTTTTCCATTGTCAACATGATCAACAGTATAATTGCTCTCCGATAAACCCTTAATTATGAAATGGGCTGTCTCTTTATCGTCTTCAATCAAAAGAATCTTCATATAAACATTTATAAAATCTCATGCCCATTAAGTCAAATTACAAAATGTTAATGCTATCAAAATAAAAAGATTGAAAAGATTTAATCTTTTATGCAATGTCAACTTTTTGTGTCACCTCTTTTTCCCATTCTGCCCAAAAGCCTCTGTCAGGAGCTCAAAATACCTGAGCTTTCTTAATGGGTATTTCTCTCCTTTAGCTCCCCCAAGCATCTCCCAAGCCAAGTTGACATTAGGTGTCGGCTCAGACTTTGAAGGATTATTTTCCTCTCAAAAATGGATCATAACACATAACCCCTCTCCTTTCAAAGGATGACACAGGTAATTTTACACTGCCAAACCTTCTCTGTCTTTTGTTAAATTCCCTTATAGCTTCTATTAAATCATCTTCTGTGAATTCTGGCCAGCATTTGTCTAAAAATACCAATTCTGCATATGAAGATTGCCATAAAAGGAAATTGCTTAAGCGTCTTTCTCCACCTGTTCTAATCAGAAGATCGACATCTGGCATATAGGATGTGTAAAGGTAAAGGCTAAACAGATTTTCGTCTATATTTTCAGGATTTATTGATCCTTTTTTAACATCCCTTGATATTTTTTTGACGGCTTGCACGATTTCCATTTTACTGCCGTAATTTAGCGCCAGGCTAAACACCATACTGTCGTACTTTTTTGTTTTCATTGTTAAATCGTCAATTGCTTCTTTTAGTTTAGCATCTAACACTGAGGTATTACCGATTACATTAAATCTAATCTGGTTTTTAATGAATAGCTCCCTCTTTTTTCTTATGAAAATTCTAAAGAGCGAAAACAAAAATCTAACCTCATTTTTTGGTCTTTTCCAATTTTCTGTTGAAAAGGCATATAATGTTAAATACTTTATTCCCAGCTTAAAAGCCACTTTTGTTATATTTTCCACAACTAAAGAGCCGATGTAATGGCCGTAGATTCTTTTCTTTCCTTGTAACTGCGCCCATCTACCATTTCCATCCATTATAATAGCAACATGCATAGGCAGCGTTTTAAATTCTTTCATTATCAACCTCCAACACACTTAAAATCCGAGTATAAAGCCGAATTCCAATGATTTGTACATTAAATAAATGGATATTAAAATGAGTAAAACTCCCATGGCTTTTGTGATTTTATCCCCATATTTGCTTTCAAAATTCGAACTACCAAATTTTTCTGTAAATTTTACAAAAAGAGCATAGGATGAAATCATGCCGGATAACGCAGATAAAACCAACAGCATCTTAGCTTGGAAAGTTGCTTCACTAATAACACCTAAGCTTTTAAAAAATTCCAAAACAAACAGCCACCAAGCCATCATTGATGGATTGGCTATATTTATAGTTAACCCTAAGACAAAAGATGCATTACTTTTAAAAAGTTTAACATTGTAATTGGAATTGTGGTCGTTGCCATAAATAATTGTAAATATACCCAAGATCAAAGCTATCATTGCACCTATAAACCAGAGTAGAATTTCAACGAATCTATCTTTAAAAAGTGGAGCGATGCCGAATAGGGTAATTAGGCCATACATAAAATCGGATGCAATTGCCCCGAAGATTACCATGTATGCACTGGTTGTGTGTCTATTTATAACACGTTTGGCAACCTCAATGTGTGTTGTACCTATAGGAAGAGCAGTTAGAAAACCAGAAACAAATGACATTAAAGCTAAAACCATCCAGTTCATGTCAGTCCTTCGCTTTTTAGTTCTTTAAAGAGACCCGCAGTTGCTTTTTTAAAAGATACTAATAGTAAAAGCTTAAAAGGAGATTACGAAAAAGTTAAAAAAAATTAATGTTTGAGCCAACAAAAAAGGTCTTGCCCTAAGATTACAAAAATTTAATGATCTTTTAATTTTCAATTAATCCGTATGTAGTATGGTTGAAGCCAACAAATGTGGTTCTGATTTATGGAGGGTGATCTATGCTTTTAGAAAAGCTAAGCGAGAAAAGCTCGTATATTCACATACTCATTATACTTTTACTGTGGTTTTTTTTGAGTCTATCATTTCTTGGTAGCTCTCCGTTAATAGACCCAGATGAGGGTAGAAATGCTGAGATTTCCTATGAGATGGTAAAAACCAATAATTGGGTATTTCCTAAATTCAATGGGACACCCCAGCCATACAAGCCTGCTTTCTTTTTCTGGGTAGACGGCATCTCTATGAAGGTTTTCGGTAAAAACGAGTTTGCAGCAAGGCTACCATCCGCCATTTTTTCCGTTCTTACATTGTTGATTTTGTACCTTTTTCTTAAGAAATACGCATCGAAAGATATAGCTTTCTACTCTTCTGTAATTTTAGCCACCTCTGCTGAATTTATAGGGTATTCTAGGTATGTGATCTTTGATATGACCTTTACCTTTTTCTTTACCGCTGTGTTTCTGTTATTTTACTCGTATTACAAAGATAGAAAGATATGGCAGATTTTACTCGCTTACATATTTATGGGGTTAGGTATACTTACTAAAGGTCCTGTTATACTTGTTTTGACATGGGCTGTTTTTGCCTTTTTTGTTTGGATTAAAGAAAAATCCTTTTGGAAACCCTTCAAACTCCTTCACCCGGAGTTGGGTATCCCTATAGTCTTAGCGATATGTGTACCATGGTTTTACCTTGCCAATAAACAGTATCCAGGCTTTGCAATGTATTTTTTGCTGGATGAAAATGTCTTGCGCTTTTTAACCAACAAATACCATAGGCCGGGTCCTATAGTTTATTTTATACCTGTTCTGTTTCTTGGCTTTTTCCCATGGAGTTATGCTATATACGGTATGCTCAAAGTTGCTTATAAAAAAATCAAGAACAAGAAAATGGATGATCTATTTTTATATTGTTTTTTGTGGTTTTCAACAATATTTGTTTTCTTTAGCATTTCCCATTCCAAGCTGCCGCACTACATCTTGCCTGCGTTTCCGGCAGTTGCAGTGCTAATTTATTACTACTTTAAAGAAGCAAATCATTTTAAATACGATTTTATAACTGTGCCTATCTTTATGTTTATTTTTATGGCCTTTGCAGCTATTTACTTTTTCCACAAGATTGGGGTAAGAAACGCTATGTTTTACGCTATTCTGATTTCAATATTTTTATTTTCTTTACTGTATGTGTTTATCAGAAAGCAATCGTTTGGTAATTTGGTTGTACTAAATTCAGCCAGCTCGTTGTTTCTGATTCTGTGCACGGTTTATACTGCTTCCAATTATTTTGGCTACTACAAAAGTTCAAAGTTTGTAGCAGATTTCCTTAACACCCATTATCCTCACAAAGTTGTATATGCCTACCAGGTACCAACCTATTCTTTGGTATTCTATTACAATGGAAAAGTATTGGATATAGGTAAGCCTGGTACAATCACGGTTACTGAACCCAAGCATATAGCTAAACTGCTGGGGAAATTTAGGGTTGTATACGATAAAGGGCGAAGGGCTGTTTTAATCAAAAAGAGCGGAGATTAACAGTGTGTGGCATTGCCGGATTTTTTGATAAGGACGTTTCAATAGATAAAAAAGCGCATATATTGGAGCAAATGGAAAAACCCCTTGTTTGCAGGGGACCTGATGATAGAGGGGTATATGTAGATGAGGATGTTGCAGTGCTACACAGAAGACTCTCCATAGTTGATTTACAGCATGGAAAGCAGCCACTGTTTTCTGAGAATAAAGACGTTGTTTTGATATGTAACGGTGAAATTTACAATGCTTTTGAACTGAGAAGTGAGTTGGAAAAAAGGCATTTATTTTCTACAAATTCAGATAACGAGATTATAGTCCATCTTTATGAGGATTATGGAATAGACGCTGTAAAGCATTTGAGAGGGATGTTTGCTTTTGCTTTGTGGGATAAACGCAATAAACTTTTGATTTTAGCTAGGGATAGGTCTGGAGAAAAACCGCTGTATTACTATTATAACAACGAGCTTTTCGCGTTTTCCTCTTTAATCTCATCTTTGGCTTGTCATCCAAAGGTTAATGTTGAAATTGATGTGCTTTCTGTTAGTAAATACCTCACGTATGATTTTACACCGTCTCCCAACACACCTTTTTTGAAGATAAAAAAGGTAAAACCTGGGCATGCGGTGGTATTTGATATAAAAACTGACACGTTAAAAGATTTGTGCTATTGGGATGTAAAGGGAAAGCTCATAGGATCCTCTTTTATGGGCGACAAAGAAAAGAAATTTGAACTTTTGGAGCATCTGTTCATTTCATCTGTGAAAGAGCAGTTTATGTCCGATGTGCCGGTAACCCTACTTTTGAGTGGTGGCATTGATTCTTCCTTAATTGCATATTTTGCAGCAAAAGAGGCTAAAGGATTGAAAGAGGTATTTACTCTATCTTTTGGAGAGAAATCTTATGATGAAAGCAGATACGCAGAATATGTTTCGAGGTTTTTGGGTCTAAAGTTGAACAAAATTGTTTTTCCTACGGTCAACATTGATTCTATCGTATCCAAAAGCATAGAGTGCTTTGATGAGCCTATAGCTGATCCATCGATAGTTCCCACGTATTATTTACTCAATAACGTTTCAAAAATGTTTAAAGTGGCATTAGGTGGAGACGGTGGCGATGAGCTATTTGTAGGATATGTAACATTTGTTGCAGATAGAATAGTAAATCTATATAACTTCTTTCCGCGCACACTTAGGGAGCCTTTAAATTCATTCCTTAAGAAAATGATTCCAGTTTCACCTAAATACATGAGCCTAAACTTCAAATTGAGTCAGTTTATGAAAGGGGCTGGATTACCACCAGAGGTGAGATTTTTCACCTGGATCGGGTCTTTCTCCGAGGAAGAAAAGATGGATTTATGGAGCAGAAGTATAAAACGGTATATATACGATAGCCCAGAGAAAAACACCTTTGAAGATATTTACAGCCTTCTTAGCAATGTAAACATAAACAAAGAGATCGATGAACTAATCTATTTGTGTTTTAAACTGTATCTTTCAGATGATATCTTGGTGAAGACAGATAGAACAGGCATGGGCAATAGCTTAGAGGTTAGGGCTCCTTTTTTAGATTATCGCTTGATAGAATTTGCTTTTCGGATACCCTACTTTGAAAAGTTCCGATACCTTAAGACCAAGCTCTTTTTGAAGAATTTTGCCAGACGATATCTGCCCAAAAAAATAATCGACCGTCCCAAAAAGGGCTTTACATTCCCACTGGCGAATATGATTAATAAAGATTTAAAAGAGATTGTAGATGATACCCTATTGAATGCAAACAATCCATTGAGCGAGCTGTTTAACAGAAATTATATTGAAAAGTTGTTGAAAGACCATAGAAAAAAGGTAATGGATAATCGCAAAAAGATATGGTCTTTGTTTGCACTGTTTTATTGGGCGGACCATTTCTCAAAATCGTTTAAATCTATAACACTGCCATGATTATGGAATTTAAAGGGGTTTTGGATTATGCATCAAATTTAAAGTATATCAAATCTTTCATAAAGCTTGCTGTAAGTGCGATATTGATTGTTGTGCTTTTTTACAAAATAGATATTAAGGCATTGGAACAGTCTATGCTGAAGGTTGGACTATGGCAGTTTATTTTTTTAAGCTTTTACTACATAACAACACACATAATTGGCAGCATAAGGTGGAGATATGTAATAAAGAGTTTGAGTAAAGACATAAAAGCCATAGAGCTTGTAAAAGCGTACTTTTTAGGTACATTTAGCAACCTCTTTTTGCCCGGAATAGTGGGCGGTGATGCTGTGAAAGTATTTGTTGTCTCAAAAAAATTACCCTTGCAAAACTCTATCAGTTCTGTTTTCTTAGATAGATACAACGGTCTACAGGTCCTACTTCTAATTGCCCTTTTTGATGTTTTGATTTTTGCAAGATTTTTTAGTTTAAAGCTTATTCTGTTGGTTGTTGGTGTAAATATTGTGATCTTGCTTCCCGTATATTTGCTTAAGCTTAAGGTGTTTAGAAGATTTCAAAAAATTAGGGGTTTTCATGATGATATCTGGGCGTTTTTGAGAAACAAATATCTTTTGCCTGCTTCTGTTTTATCTCTGCTAATTCAGCTTATAGTTATATCTATATATATCGTTACAGCTAATATACTATGTTTTCACCTCGACTATGTCTACTTTTTCGCGTTTATCCCTATTATTAATTTTGCCAGTTCCTTGCCCATATCTTTTAATGGCATAGGCGTTAGAGAGTTTTGCTTTGTATATTTTTTTGGTCTTGTTGGATTGAGTAAAATTAAGGCTTTGACCTTGAGCTTAGAGGTGTTCTTTATTGTTATTTTCTCTAGCTTAGTAGAAGGTGGCCTGTATTATGTTTTGTCCTTAAAAAGTCTTGAAAGATTTAATTTGGGAAAGTTGTTTTCAAAAAGTTAAAGATTGGAATTAGGTGTGTTGAAAAGAATAGACTTATATATCTTTAGGAATATAGTTCCCTCCTTTTTAGCATCCTTCATAATTATCTCTGCGGTTATGATTATAGGCGACCTAATCAAAATTTATAGTATCTTGTTCGAAGGAACCTCTTTGGAACTAATATTAAAAATATTATTGCATATATTGCTCTTTTTATCAATCTTTACCGTTCCCATGGCTTTGACAATATCAATAAATTATGTCTATTCCGATATGTCTTACCATTCAGAAATAACCGCTTTGAGAAGCGCTGGTATTTCTCCACTAAGAATTTACTTTCCAGCGTTTATGTTCACAGTACTTGTTTTTGTTTTTTTGTCTTACGATCATTTCTATTTGGCTTATAAATCAAAAATGTTTTACTGGAGGGAATTAAGGGAATCTATAGGGGACAAGTTATATATAGCTTTGAAACCCAATGAGTTTTATGAGGTTAATGGTAAAGTTTTGTGGGTCAATTCTTTGTCACCTGACCATAAAAAATTAAACGGCGTATTTTTTTCCTTTGGCAATAAAGTTTTTGTCTCGAAAAAGGCTTACTTAGAGGACACACCTACGGGTACGCTAATAAGATTTTTCAATGTAAAGATGTTTGCAAAGGGTATAAATTCCACTGAACTTGGGAGTTTTGGTGAGTATGACATGGTTTTTTTCAATCGTAAATTTAATTTAAATAAATCGGATGTTGGTTATTGGACTCTGGATAGGATATTAAAGGACTACAGAAAAACCCACTCAATAGCCGATCTCTTTGAAATAAACAAAAGAATATCTTTGGTGTTGAGTACTTTTGTTTTATCATTTATAGGTTTTAGTTTTGGCCTTATATCTGCAAGGGCAGGGAAAAGCGCAGGTGTAGTGTTAAATATATTTATATTTTTTCTTTTTTATATACTTTTAATGTTTAGTCAGTCTATTTTCAAATCCGATCATATCATATGGCCTGTTTATTTGCCCAACCTTATTATTGGTTTTTTTGGACTGTACGTATTTTACTCTAAGGTTAAAGCTTAACTGTTTTTTGTTTTTTTGGTACCAAAACAAAAATTCATATGTCTCAATCCACGATATACATTTACATATTTGATGATAAGGTAACTGTGGCGTAGTAGTCTATCTGGGTTAGCTTGATTCACTTTTTTTGCGAAAATCAAATTTATCCGATATTTACTGTTAATCAGTTAAAACCTATATGGTCTTTATGAAAAAACAAAAAGACATCCAAAGATTAAAAAATCTTAATGTTTCTGCAAGGTTACCTTAATTCAATAGTAGTATAAAAAACAACAAAAAAGGAGATCTTTCAGTCCCTTGGTGTATACCATGATGTTAAACTATTTTACAAGAAACATTGGTAGGAGGCAAAAAAATGGAAGTTAACGTGCTCCCAATCTCACGAAAGTTTTATTTTTTAAAAAATTATTTAAGGTTCTTATTCTCCATCCAAATAATGTTATTTTTTATCTTTTTACTTCCTTCTTGTTCCTTTGCCAGAAACGCAGAACTTCCCTATCTCTGGCATACATACAAAAACGATATCTCATACAGCACAAATCAGATTAGCAACAACTGGGAAGTGGCTTTGGGTATGGCAGCATTGGTTAGCGCGAGTTTTTTTGCAGACAATGGCATTAAGAGTTACTCCCAGAGGCACCAAAATAGCTTTATGGATCACTTTACAGACGATGTTAAGCCTCTTGGTAACGGTTTCGTAGTTTTGCCTGCAGCTTTGGGATTAGGTGCAATAGGCTACTACAGTAAAAACAACAAATTGCTGGATGCCTCATATACGTCTGTCGAATCAATCATAACGGCAGGCGCGATAACAGGGATTATTAAGGTTACTGCCGGAAGATCAAGACCAAATAACGGCCACAATCACACATTCTTTAAACCATTCAACACGGACGATAAATATCAATCCTTCCCTTCAGGG
>WFQR01000087.1 GCA_015486955.1 Hippea sp.
AGATAACACCTTATAAATTATCAAGGCTTGTATCTACAGGCAATGTTTTAATACCTGTTTACTCAAAACCTACAGTCTGCATAATCTCAACGGGCGACGAACTTGTCCATTTGGGGGAAAACAAAGAGGGTATAATCGACTCAAACAGCTTTTTCGTAAAGGCTCTGCTGAAAGAACAGTTGAATATCGATGCCGCATATTTGGGCATTTCCAAGGATAAAAACGAAGACTTTATCGAAAAGATGCAATCGGCATTAAACTATGACATAATTATCACAACGGCTGGTATCTCATTTGGCGACTTCGATGTCGTAACGAATTCTGAGAAGGAGCTCAATATTCAGTGGTTGTTCAAATACGTAAAACAAAAACCGGGAAAGCCATTCGCTTTTGGTAAAATTGGTGACAGCTTCATATTTTCATTCCCAGGAAATCCTGTATCTACAGCATTTTGTTCATTTTTCTACCTCATTCCTGCACTAAAGAAAATGATGGGATATAAAGATTTCAAGCACCAACCCATAAAAGCCATACTAACCGAGTCTATAAAGAAGAGGAACGATAGAGTACATTTCAATAGGGTAAAAGTGGAGTATAAAGACAAAAAATTTTATGCAAAACCATTCGAAACACAGGGTTCAAATATCATACAGTCCATCGCCACGTGTAACGGCTTTGCCATGATAGAGGGAAACCTAATCGGTACAATAGAGGCTGGCACGGAAGTGGATGTACTTTTGTATGACTTTAGTTTCTTAGGGTAGGTTAACGGGAAATATCGTTCAAAAACAAAAAATCGAAGGGGTGGAGTATGAAGGTTTTAAGTATTGACATTTCCAAATGCACAGGTTGTAGAGCCTGCGAGTATGCTTGCTCGTTCAAACACACAGGAGCATTCAACAGATGGGATTCAAGGATCTCCATCAGCCAGTTCTTGGAGGATTTTGTTTTTATACCGACTGTGTGTACGCAGTGTGAAGAGGCTTACTGTGTAAATGTCTGTCCAACGGGGGCATTAAGCAAAAACTACGAAACGGGTGTAGTGGAATTTGACCCAAATAAATGTATAGTGTGCAAGCAGTGTACAATGGCCTGTCCTTGGGGATCCATTAAACTAAACCACACGGGAAGGGAAATTATAAAGTGCGATCTATGCGGTGGCGATCCCGAATGTGTCAAAGTCTGCCATGCTGGAGCTTTGGAGTTTACAGAGGTAGAAGATATGGTTATGGATAAAAGGTTCAGAAGTGCAACGAGATTAAAAGAATCTGTGATGGGGGTGTAACATGTTAAAGGGCGGATATGCAGGCAAAATACTGAGAATAAATTTGAGTGAAAACAAGGTTTCGGTTGAAGATATAAACGAAAAATGGGCTGAAGACTTTATCGGAGGCAGGGGTTATGGTACACGATTGTTTATGGAAGAAGTAGATCCAAATGTTGATCCTCTAAGCGAAGAAAACAAGCTCATTGTGGCAACGGGCCCTTTAGGTTCAACATACGCACCCTCATCCGGTAGGGTAATGGTTATAACAAAGGGGCCACTGAACGGTGCAATAGCATGCTCTAACTCTGGAGGCCATTTTTCCGCAGAGCTAAAAAGGTCAGGATTCGATTTTATAATCATCGAAGGAAAAGCTGAAAAACCTGTGTACATTTGGATTTATAAGGGAAATGTGGAAATTAGGGACGCAACACAGCTTTGGGGAAAAACAACAAAAGAGACGGATAAAATACTGAGATCTTTGACACATCCGGAAGCAGGCACGTTGGAAATAGGGCCTGCAGGGGAAAAATTGTCTTTAATCTCCAACGTAACTTTCGACGGTCACAGGGCAGCAGGTAGAACAGGCGTCGGAGCAGTCTTAGGAAGCAAAAACCTGAAGGCTATAGCTGCCTTTGGTACGGGCAGCATAACGGTAGCAGACAACGAAAGGTTTGCAAGAGCCGTCTACAATGCAAGGGATATCTTGAGTAAAGATGCCTTCTCCGGATCTGGTGCAGCAAAGTACGGAACGGCCGTTTTGGTAAATGTTATAAACGGGGTAGGGGGATTACCAGCATTCAACGGCCATGACGCTTATTTAGAAACAGCTGATAAAATCAGTGGCCAAACGCTGACAAAAGAGTACTTAATAAGGGCTGAAGGCTGCGACAGCTGTCCGATTGCATGTGGAAGGGTAACAGAGATCAGAAAGGGCAAGTACAAGGGCAATAAAGGTGTTGGACCTGAGTATGAGTCAATCTGGGCTTTGGGTGCTATGTGTGGCGTCGATGACATGGACGCTGTTGTCATGGCAAATTACATCTGTGACGACTATGGATTTGATACGATATCTGCAGGTTCTACGATAGCTTGTGCAATGGATCTGTTTGAAGCCGGATACATACCAGAAAAAGACGTGGGATTTCCTTTAAGGTTTGGTGATCCGGATGCTTTAGTAAACGCAATGAGGTTAATGGCCGAACAGAACACGGACTTTGGTAAACTTTTAGCTAAAGGTTCTTACAGACTGGCAGAACATTACGGCCATCCAGAGTTTTCAATGACAGTCAAAAAACAGGAGTTCCCAGCATACGATCCAAGAGCCATCAAGGGCATAGGTCTCGAGTATGCGACAAGCAACAGGGGTGCATGTCACGTAAGAGGATATACAATAGCCGTAGAGGTGTTAGGCGGCGGAGACAAAAACACATACGAAGGAAAAGCTGAACTAACTAAGACTCTGCAGGATCTCACGGCGGCATTGGATTCGACGGGTATATGCCTATTTACAACGTTTGGATTAAAAGGTAAGGAGATAGCAGAGCTATTTGCCTCTGCAACTGGATTTGAATGTGATGAACAGGAATTCATGAAGAAGGGTGAAAGAATTTGGAACTTGGAGAGGATCTTCAACATCAAAGCAGGATTTACAAAAGATGATGATAGGTTACCCGAAAGAATGGAGAAAGAGCCGATAAAATCCGGTCCATCAAAAGGAGAGGTGACAGATTTGAGCAAGATGCTGCCAGAGTACTATAAAATTAGGGGATGGGATGAAAACGGCGTTCCAACAACTGAAAAATTAAAAGAATTGGGCTTAGAGGGAATGCTATGATAGCAATAGTGGGCGGCTCTATAGCCGCCTATACCGTCTATAAGACAATCAAATCATACGACAGAAGTGTTGAAGTAAAGGTGTTTTCTAAAGAGAACACACAGCCCTATGGCAAAATG
>WFQR01000088.1 GCA_015486955.1 Hippea sp.
ATCAGAGAAGTTCAATATTGAACATTCTGTTGCTTTAAAGGATGTTACGGATTTCATAGAACAGCTGAGATCGCTATCCTTGTTATAAAAAATGTCAAAGGTGAAGAAAATGAAGAAACTGTGCATTGGAGTTACAGGCATTAATGCTGTGGACAACCCGGGACCGGGTATAGGCGTAATAAGGAGCTTAAAAGAGTGTAAAGACCTAAATGTTGAGATAGTGGGATTGGCTTACGATGCATTGGAACCAGGGATATACATGGACTGGCTTGTTGACAAATCCTTCATTCTTCCATATCCATCTACATCCGAAAAAGAATATATAAGTAGATTGCTATATATAAAAGACAGAGCCTGTATTGATATGATAATACCCACTTTGGATGCAGAAATGCCCTTTTTTATCAAATCAAAAGAAAAATTAGAATCATACGGAATTAAAACATTCACTCCTTCTCAGGAGCAGTTCAATTTAAGAAGCAAGGCAAAGCTTGAGGAAACGAGCTTAAAGATAGGCATAAAAACACCCAAATCAAAGACTGTCACATCTTACGATGAACTAACAAAAGCAATCGAGGAGTTGGGTCTGCCCGTAATGGTCAAAGGTGCATTTTACAAAGCATACAGGGCATACACACATCAAGAAGCAGTAGGTTTTTTTAGAAAAATTGTAGCAGAATGGGGATACCCGGTTATTGTTCAACAAGTAGTAAGTGGGGAGGAGATGAATGTTGTGGGTGTCGGTGATGGAGAGGGAGGAGATTTGGGTTTGGTTGCAATAAAAAAGCTCTGGATTACAAGTCTCGGCAAGATATGGACGGGTGTAACGGTTAAGAATGGCAAGCTATTTGAACTTGCTAAAACTTTTATAGAAAAAACCCTCTGGAAAGGGGCCTTCGAGCTTGAGTGTATAGTTGATCATGATGATATTTACTTAATAGAGGTAAACCCAAGATTTCCGGCATGGGTATATTTTGCCACAGGCGTTGGGATAAATTTACCATCAAGAATGGTAAAAAAGGCATTTGGAATGGATTTTGACAACTCGACGGAGTATGAGGCTGGAAAACTCTATGTCAGATATACATACGACATCGTTACAGACCTATCACTGTTTCAAAAAATAACCATGAAAGGAGAAAGCCTATGAACAACACAATTTACGAAAAACCTATAATCAAGAAATTGCAAACGGGATTTATGAACAAGTTTGGTACAGGTGTTTTTAAACGCATAAGAAAAGACATAGACGGTGTTGCTATAGATAGGTTAGTTGAGCAATTCGGCAGCCCTTTATTTGTGTTCTCTGAGAAAAAACTGAGGGGAAATTACAGAAAGCTGTATAACGCCTTCTCCAATCGCTATCCAAATGTTCTATTTGGTTGGTCTTACAAAACAAATTACTTAGATGCTATTTGTAGCACTTTGCATCAGGAGGGCGCCATTGCCGAGGTTGTTTCCGAGTATGAATATAGAAAAGCCAAAAGACTTGGTATTGACGGTAAAAACATAATATACAACGGACCATTCAAAACTATAGAAAGTCTTAAAGAGGCAGCAGAAGACGGCGCCATGATAAATATAGATCACTTTGAGGAAATACAGGACTTAGAAAATGTGGCAAAAGAACTAAACAAGAAGATAAAGGCTGGCATCAGGGTAAACATGGATACAGGGATTGTTCCGCAGTGGTCAAGGTTTGGTTTTAATATAGAAAGTGGACAGGCATTTGACGCAGTAAAAAGGATAAGCTACGGTGGTCATCTAATACTTAACGGTCTGCACTGCCACATTGGCACATTTATTTTGGAGCCAAATGCATACTCCCAAGAAGTTAAAAAAATGGTCGAGTTTGCCTATAAAGTTGAAGATGAATTTGGCTACAAAATCGAGTATTTGGATATAGGAGGAGGTTTTCCTTCAAAGAACAGATTAAAGGGCGTTTACCTTCCACCAGAGGTTGTTGTTCCATCAATAGATGAGTTTGCGGAAGCGGTTTGTGATACACTACTTGAAAACCTAAGACCGAATGATTTCCCCAAACTTATTTTGGAAACCGGAAGGGCAATAGTGGATGAAGCGGGGTATTTGATAACAACGGTCCATGCCATAAAAAGGTTGCCCGATGGAACAAGGTCCTATATCATCGACGCCGGAGTTAACATTCTGTTTACATCATTCTGGTATAAATTCAATATTGAGATGGACAGAGAGGTTAGTGGCACAGCAGAACCCAGCGTAATTTATGGTCCCCTTTGCATGAATATAGATGTAATTGATGAATCTGTTAACCTACCACCACTCGAGAGAGGGACAAGGCTGATAATCTCACCTGTTGGTGCTTACAATGTAACACAATGGATGCAATTTATAATGTACAGACCTTCAGTTTGCATAATATCAGAGAAGGGAGAACCTTTACTTATCAGAGAAAAGGAAGACCTGGAAGATATAACAAAACTGGAAATTCTACCGGAGGAATACGAACTCAAAAAATGAAAAACTACAAAAAATTCGCAGAATCCATAATAAGCAGTTATGCTGGCATATTCTTTGTTGACAGGTACTTCGTTGGATTTCTTTTACTAATTCTATCCTTCATAAATCCCAATATTGGCATCTCAGGTCTCTTGTGTGTCATTAGCTCATACATCTTTGCCAAATTTCTGGGTATGCATGAGCAGTTTCTCTCTTCTGGATTCTACACCTACAACCCACTACTTGTGGGCCTGTCAATAGGATATTTGTTTAAGTTTAATCTCCTAACACTGTTTCTTGTATCAATATCTGGCATCATCACATTCCTTTTAACCTTTAGCTTGGTTAGCGTACTATACCAATACCTAAAGCTGCCAGTGTTGAGTTTGCCATTTGTTGTTGTTAGCTGCATAGTGTATCTGGCATCAAGCCAATACAGCAACCTATTTATTAACGGATTTTATCCCCAAACACCCATCTTTGAGTGGGTAAACAAGCTACCATTGTGGTTTGTTGGTTTAACAAGAGCCTTGGGGGCAATCGTTTTTCTACCTAATGTAATAAGCGGTTTTATCATACTGCTTGCTATATTTTTCGTATCAAGAATACTCTTCTTCTTAGCTGTAACTGGATATTTCGCAGGCACACTAACAATAGCAGCTTTTACGGGTTCTTTTGTGCAGGCATTCAGCAATGTCAATTCATTTAACTTTATACTCATAGCAATGGCATTAGGAGGAGTATTTCTAATACCAAACGTAAAGAGCTATTCAATTTCAATAATAGCCGTAGTTTCATCGTCAATATTTTTATACGCCATCGAAAAGATTTGGTATCAATACGGAGTACCTGTCTTTACCCTGCCCTTTAACATCGCCTCCATGATGTTTTTATATGTGTTGGGCTTACTAAACTTTCCACTGATCACAAAGTTTTACAGGGGCACTCCAGAAAAAACGCTTGATCATTACCTAACCTACAACAGCAGGTTTCCAGGGACATACAGAACGCTATCTTTGCCTTTCTCCGGTGAGTGGACTGTCTGGCAGGGTATAAACGGTAAGTGGACTCACAAAGGCGCCTGGATGTACGCAATTGATTTCGTGATAACCGATGAAAATGGCAAAACATACAGTGGGGATGAGAAAATTATAGATAACTACTACTGCTTTAGAAAACCCATTCTGTCTCCAGCAAGAGGAAGAGTTGTAAAAATCATAAACGACATAGAGGATAACCCTGTAGGTACAGTGAACAAAGATAATAACTGGGGAAATCTCATATTGATTTACGATGAAAGGGGCTTCTATGTTTTAATATGCCACCTGTTAAAGGGATCAATAAGGGTAAAAGAGGGAGATTGGGTGGAAAGGGGAAGAATATTGGCCTTGTGTGGCAACTCAGGATACTCTCCTCAGCCACATATACACATACATGTTCAGCTAACCAACAATATAGGTGCCCCAACCGTTCCTTTCAGTTTCATACAATACATAGACTCAAACAACAGGTATCACTCCAATGATATCCCAAAGGAGAACCAGAGATTAGCGCCCCTTTTCACAGACAAGGTCATGGACTTTAAAATGTCGTTTTTATTGGATGAACAGATGGAATTTGAATTAGAAAAGGGCGGCACCAAAGTTAAAGATGTCAAGCTCTCGGTAAAAATGGACAGCAGCGGCGAATTTTATCTTGAAAGTGGAAATGGTAGATTATATTTTACCAAATGGGAAGGAACTTTCTATGTAAACAGAATTGAGGGGAAAGTGGAGCCCGAGCTCAAAGCCATTTTCCTGGCCTTACCGAGGTTACCCTTAACATACAGGCAAGGTATGGAGTGGGATGATTGCATTCCGACACACCTGGTGCTTAATGGGGTAAGAAAAGACATCACGCTTTTAAAAAACTACCTTTATCTATCAAACTGTGCTGTAAGAGGCACCTATAAATTCACAAGTGACAGTGAAATTGCTGGTTATATAGAGCCATGCAACATAAAAACCCATACAGTATTACACGAAACAAAGGGATTTTCAAAGATAGAAGTCGCATTTAAGGAAACAAAAATTACTCTTAGGAGGTGTGAGAATGGTTAAGTTCCTTCTCAAGATTTTGAGAAAGATAAAACACAAAAGATCGGTAACGTGGTTGCTTGTCTTCTCTTTACTGCCTTTTCAGGCTTCCTGTGTTAATCTTAATAACAAACAGCTGGTAAAAGCATATTACCAATCCTATAATTACGAAAAAATGGCAGATTATAAAGATGCCATAAGATCTATTATGCCGGTTTACGAAAAATATCCACAGGGATATACTGTTAATTTGAGACTTGGCTGGTTGTACTATTTGAACAAAAATTACGCTGATTCTATAAAATTTTATAAAAATGCCGAATACATAATACCATCTTCAATAGAACCTATGCTGGGAATGGCTCTACCCCTTATGGCTCAAAAAAGATGGAGTGAAGTAGAAGACCTGATGTACAAAGTCATAAAGATTGATTATTACAATTACTATGCCAATTTGAGGTTAGCTATAGCCCTTAGAATGGAAAACAAATTGAATCAAGCAAGAAAAATCGTCGATAAAATGCTTGCACTTTATCCTACAGATGTAAATTTTTTGGATGAACTCGGTCTTATTTATTTTGCAGAAGGCAAGAAGAAATACGCAAAAAGCGTTTTTGGGAATGTTTTGGTGTTAGATCCACAAAACGTCACAGCAAAAGTGTACTATTTTGAAAAGTTAAAAAATGTAAAATAAAGCAGCCTTAAAAATGGAGGAAAAAATATGCAGACAAGTGTTCCAGTGCTACTTTACCATCATATAAACTACGACAATGATGTACTTTCCATACCACCAGAGTTATTCGAAGAACACTTGAAGTTTTTAAAATCTGAGGGCTACGAGTCAATAACAAAGGAACAGCTTGGTGAATACTTGGAGACAGGCAAGAAAACATGGAAGGACAAAGCCGTTGTCATAACCTTTGACGATGGCTATTTGGACACGTGGGTTTATGCCTACCCGCTGCTTAAAAAATATGGCTTCAATGCCATTCTGTTTCTTGTTACATGGACGGTTGAAGAGGATGAGTTTACAGGATTGAACTTAGAGGACTATTGGAGTGGCAAAATACCCAAAGAGAGGCTGCCAAACTGTTCATCCACGTATTCAATAGAGTTTGGATGCAGGATCAAGACTGTAAGGAGGCTCTGCTGGGAAGAGGTTAGAACAATGGAGCGAAGCGGCATTATCGATGTTGAGCCGCACAGCAAGACACACAGGAAAATATATGCATCGGACAAAATTGTAGATTTCAACAGGCCAAAGGATAAGCTTTCTGCATGGCAGATGGTTAAAGGCGATGAGCGGTTCGGTACACCGGATTTTGAGCGCAAACCGGAACTTGCGGCAAGGGAATTCATAGCCTACCAAGACTTAAGGGATAGGCTTGCAGACTACGTGATACAAAACGGATACGCTGAATTTTTCAAAAAACCCAACTGGCGAATGGAGTTAGAAAACATCGTCGAGGAATACAAAAAAGAGAAAAGCACGGAGAAAATCGGTGAATTCGAGTCAGAAGAGGAGCAGAGGAAAAGGATAAAAACCGAACTTGAGGTGGCAAAGGGCGAGGTTGGATATGAAGTAAGAAAAATCTGTGAGGCATTCTCATGGCCCTGGGGTGCATACACACCACTGTCTTTAGAAATAGCCAAAGAGGTGGGCTTTAAATACCTGTTCACAACAAAACACGGCTCAAATTCACCTGGCGACTCACCCTTTGAGATCAAGCGCTTCGGCGTATGGAAAAAGGATTTGGATTGGTTTAAGTCCCGTGTAAGGCTTTACTCAAAGAAGCTCCTATCAAAAGCCTATGGAGCGGTCTATAGAAAAATATGAGAATACTCCATGTTGACACACAAAGGGGCTTTAGGGGCGGTGAGCAGCAACTGTTGTGGCTTGCCGTTGGACTAAAAAACAGGGGTATTGAAACAGCTGTTGCATGTATCGAGGATGAACTTTACTTAAGGTGTTTAGAAAACGGTATAGAAACAATAAATCTTGGCAAGAACAGGATAAAAAACATCTTTGAGGTTGCAAAGGTTGGCAAGGATTTCGACATCATTCACGCCCATGCCTCACATGCCCACACAATTTGCGCTCTATCAAAGATATTCAACAAAAAGCCTTTGGTCTATACGCGTAGGGTTGACTACAAACCCAAAAACGACCTGATCACAAAATTCAAATACAGAAACACGGATAAAATAGCCTGCGTTGCACGATATGTCTGTGAGGTCTTAAACCACACAATAGGCTTAAAGGATTTTGAAGTCATACACTCTGCAACAAATCCGCTTTTAGAAAAAAGCGTTGATTTAGAAAAGGTGAAAGCTATTAAAGAGCAGTTCAAACACCTAAAAATCATCGGCACAGCAACGGCACTGACAGAACAGAAAAACATACCAAACCTAATAAGTGCGGCCGAAATCATCTTAAAAAAGCGTAAGGATGTTGTATTTCTGGTTGCTGGTGAAGGGCATTTAAGGGGAAAGCTCGAAAATTCGGTAAGAAGGAAGGGTTTAGAAGATAGATTTAGGTTCATGGGCTTTAAAAAGGACATAGAGAACTACATAAAGGCGTTTGATCTGTTTGTATTGCCATCCGACTATGAGGGCTTAAGCGGTGCGGTTTTGAATGCCATGTTGCTAAAAGTGCCCGTTGTGTCAACAAATGCAGGTGGCTTGAGTGAGGTTGTATTTGATAGGGAAACGGGGCTTTTGGTTGAAAAGAATAGACCCAAAGATCTGGCAGAGGCTATAGAAACCGTGCTTGACGATAGGGATTTGAGAGGGAAGATCATAGAGAACGCATACAAATTGGTCAAAGAAAATTTTTCCGTTGATAAAATGGTTGAAAAATATGTAGAATTGTATGAACAATTGTGGAGGTAAAGCGATGAACTTTCCAACTGTCAGGCCAAGAAGGTTAAGGAGAAATCAAATAATAAGGGATATGGTAGCAGAAACAACGCTAACAATTAACGATTTTGTCTATCCCATTTTCGTAATCGAAGGCAAAGACATAAAAAATCCTGTCAAATCCATGCCAGGCATATATCAGCTATCACTTGAATATGCAATTGAAGAGGCAAAAGAGGCTTTCGATTTAGGTATAAAGTCTATAATTTTATTTGGCATTCCAGGAAAAAAGGACGAAATGGGTAGTGAGGCTTACTCAGAAGACGGTATCATTGCAAGGGCAATACATGAAATAAAATCCAAACTACCAGACTCGATCGTCATAGCCGATGCCTGTCTGTGTGAATATACATCACATGGTCATTGCGGCGTTTTGGACAAAAATGGCAATGTGTTGAACGATAAAACACTTGAGCTTTTAAAGAAAGAGGCCTATGTCTATGCCAAGATGGGCGCAGACATCATAGCGCCAAGCGGTATGATGGACGGCATGGTGAAAGCCATAAGGGAATCTTTGGACAAAAACGGCTTTGAAAATGTGGCTATTATGTCTTATTCTGCAAAATACTCATCGAACTTTTATGGACCTTTCAGGGATGCAGCAGAATCGGCACCCGCCTTTGGCGATAGAAAGTCATACCAGATGGACTTTAGAAACGCAAACGAGGCTATTAAGGAGATGATGCTTGATATAGAAGAAGGTGCCGACTTTTTAATGGTCAAACCGGCACTGGCTTACTTGGATGTAATTAGAATGGCAAAAGATAAGTTTCCTTATATACCACTTGCTGCTTATAATGTGAGCGGTGAGTATTCTATGGTAAAAGCAGCAGGCCAAATGGGATGGATCGACGAGAAGGCAATCATGGTAGAGATACTAACGGCTATAAAGAGGGCCGGTGCAGACATCATAATCACTTACTTTGCAAAAAATATTGCAAAGATACTTGAGGGTTAGAATGAAAAGAATATTAGCCTGTGACGATAGTGAATTTGTAAGAAAGATGATTAAGAGGGAGTTGGAAAGCTCCTTTGATGTGGTTCTGTTTGAGAATGGATTAGAAACTTACGAGCACTTAAAAAAGGATCCAAATTTCGATTTTGCCATAATAGATGGCGAAATGCCAAAGATGAGCGGATGGGAGTTGATAAAAAGGATTAAGAGCGAACTTGAGTTACATGATTTGCCAGTTGTTATGCTAACGGCAACAGATGAAGATTTCTTTAAAAACGAGGCGTTCGATTTAGGTGCTTTTGATTACTTGAAAAAGCCGTTCAAAACCGGAGAGTTGCAAGAGTACATAAAAACGTTTTTCAAAAGTGAAGGTTTTAGAGAAGGCAAGGCTCTTGTTGTTGAAGACTCCATTGCACAAAACAAGACAGTATGCCATCAATTAAAAGAAAAGAACATCTGGCCCATTAGTGCATATTCAGGTGAAGAGGCCGTCGAAAAACTGGTCAGTGGAGCAGACATTGATGTTATTCTCATGGACATACACCTACCCAAAGCAAGCGGGATTGACGTGGCAAGGGCTTTAAAGAAAGACGATCGGTTTTCATACATACCAATTATCGGTATTACATCAGCTTCTGGTGCTGAGGCAGTTGAGATTATGAGGGAGGCGTTTGAGGCTGGCATCGATGACTTTTTAACAAAGCCATACAATATGGTTGAATTCCATGCTCGCGTTAAGGCAAACATAAACAGGAGCAAATTGATAAAACGGCTCAAAGAAGAATCGGAGTTAGACTTTTTAACGCGTCTTTACAACAGGAGAACGCTGTTTAGATTCTTGGAGCATCTAATTGCAATGGCAAAGAGGAACAGTGAAAGCCTATCCTTTATAATTTTAGATTTAG
>WFQR01000089.1 GCA_015486955.1 Hippea sp.
ACGCGCATAATCATAGTGCTTGCCATACTGAGGCAAGCTTTGGGAACGCAACAGATGCCACCAAACCAAATATTGATCGGCATCGCCATATTCCTAACGATTTTCATCATGACACCCCAAATAAAGGCCGTTTACTATAACGCCTATATACCACTTGAGAAAAACGAAATCGGACTTGAGGATGCATACTATAGAGCCACAAAACCGCTAAAGCAATTCATGTTAAAACAGACACGTCAAAAGGATTTAGCCTTATTCTTAAGGATCGCACACATGAAAAACCCAAAAAGCCCGCAAGATCTATCGATGGGCATAGTTATACCTGCATTTATCATAAGCGAATTAAAGACTGCCTTTGAAATCGGCTTCATAATCTATATACCGTTTTTGATCATCGACATGATTGTCTCAAGCATTTTGATGAGCATGGGTATGATGATGCTACCGCCGATTATGATATCTCTGCCCTTTAAACTTCTAATATTTGTCCTTGCCGACGGATGGAATTTGGTCGTTCTGTCACTCTTTAAAAGCTTTTCGAGGTGATGTATGGATGTAACAACAGTCGTGGCAATAGGAAAAGAAGCCATGAAAATAACGATGCTTCTATCCATGCCACTTTTGATTGTGAGCCTTGTCGCTGGATTAATTGTAAGCATATTCCAGGCAGTAACGCAAATTCAAGAGATGACGTTAACGTTTATACCAAAGATTTTAGCAACAGCCATTGCTTTGATATTTTTAGCTCCGTGGATGACAAAGTTGATGGTAAATTACGTTGTTCAACTGTATTCAAACATCCCAATGCTGATTAAATGAACGAGCTAATTGTTTACAGCTCGCACTTTTATGCCAATTTTATCATATTTCTGTTTGTGCTTTTGCGCGTTTCTTCTGTGATCGTGTTTGCTCCCGTATTTTCTTCTGCCTCAATTCCACCACAGGTAAAAGTAGGATTTGCCTTTATCTTTTCTCTCGCCCTCTTTAGCACGGTAAAGCCTTACATACATATAGAAACACTGAACTCAATGATGCTTTTGGCCGTAACACTGAGGGAACTTGTCTTTGCGGTACTGCTTGCTCTAACGGTTCATTTCATCTGGAGTGGTGTGGAATTAGGCGCACAACTTGTAGGCTTCAACATGGGATTTGCCATTGCAAACGTCTTAAGCCCTGAAGAAAACATACAAATATCGGTCCTAAGTGAATTTGAGAGCATCTTTGCCATCTTGGTCTTCTTGGTAATCGATGGTCATTACATTTTCATAAAAGCTTTGGCATACAGCTTTAAAGTTTTGCCCGTTGGGGCTTTTGTTGTCAATCAGGGCATATTCGACATCTTCAATAGGCTCGTCGCCATGCTCTTTGCCGTTTCCTTTAGTGTTTTAGCACCAGCAATACTGGCTCTGTTTATAACACAGGTGGTTTTCGGACTAATTGCGAGAACCATGCCTCAGATAAACATAATGATCGTGGCTTTTCCATTGAGCATTGCTATAGGTTTCATCGTTTTAGGGTCATCTTTTGTGTTCATGTCAAATGCACTAATCCACTACTACAGCGAGGCTTTTAAGTACATATTCGCAATTATTAAGGTGGGATAGATGCCGGACGAGGATAGAACCGAGCCCGCGACCCCGAAACGTAGACAAGAGGCAAGGGAAGAGGGTAGGGTAGCAAAATCAGTAGAGCTAAATACAGCATTCTTGCTTTTGGTTAGTGTTATCTTTTTTTTCTTCACAGCCTCAAATTTAGGCGAAAAACTAAAGGAAACGTTCGAGTACTTCATTGAACTATCGGGTCAATATCATTTGAGTTTAAACTCTATAGGTCACCTGTTTAAGTCTGTTAATACGGCCATATTTTCCATCCTTTTCCCCTTCTTTATAGTCATCTCCATTGCAGCGTTTTTGATAAACGTCGTTCAAGTGGGATTTATGATTACGCCTAAAGTATTGGAGATAAAATTTGACAAAATCAACCCAGTAAATGGCTTAAAAAACCTATTCTCGTTAAAATCGTTCGGAGAGCTGGTTAAATCCTTCTTAAAAGCCATTGTAATGACCTACGTCCTTTGGATATTTATAAAGCACAACATACCAAAGTGGCAAAATCTTACACAGCAAAGCGAAAACGTTGTATTCCTCGTTTTGCTAAAGGACACATTCTTAATCGTAATCTACATACTGATTTTCATCATATTTATGGCAATACTCGATTATCTGTTCCAAAGGTACACATTTGAAAAGAGCATAAGGATGACCAAGCAAGAGGTGAAAGACGAATACAAGCAGATGGAAGGTGACCCAAAGGTAAAACAGAAAATCAGAAGCATGCAAATGGAAATTGCCCGCCGTAGGATGATGGAAGAGGTAAAGAAAGCAGACGTTGTCATAACAAACCCAACGCACTACGCAGTTGCTTTAAGATACGATGCAACAAAAATGAACGCACCTAAGGTTGTAGCAAAAGGGATAAACCTGATAGCTCAAAAGATCAAAGAAATAGCCAAAGAAAACGATGTACCAATAGTGGAAAAGCCTGAGCTGGCACAGGAACTTTACAAAAAAGTCCCTTTGGACAGGGAAATACCCGAAGAACTCTACAAAGCCGTTGCCGAGATCCTGGCATACGTGTATAGGCTTAAGAATAAAGCCGCAAGCTAAAGTTTATCCTTTTTAATCCGAATGATAAATATGAAAGGAGGGGCTTATGGATTTAGGTAACTTTACCGTTTTGGGTCTCGGCAGCGGATTGGACCTTCAAAACATAATAGATAAGCTCGTTAAAGCCGACAGTCAACCCCTCATAATGGCCCAAAGCCAAAAATTGGAATATCAAACATATCTGCAAAACTTTAATACTTTGGAAAACAAGCTATTGACACTTTCAAACGACGCCAATCAGATGATATCAGACTTCACAATGCAGAGTGTTTCTGTAAGCGATGACAGTATGGCTGAGGTAAGACTCACGGGATCACCAATAAGCGGCGTGCACAACATCACAGTCAATACATTGGCAGAAGGCCAAACATGGGTATCAAATGAAGACGTAACCTCTGAATCCGATTCAATAGTAAATGGCAGTGGTGTTTTTACATACAAAATCGGAGATAAGGAGTACACAATAAACTTGGACAACAATGTTTTATCCTCAACACCTACCACGCTAAAAGAGTTCGTAGATGCAATAAATAACAATGATTCTGGTTTACAGGCAAGTTTACTTTACGATGGTTCTGGATACAAAGTAGTTTTAAAAACCCCTGAAGGAACAAACAA
>WFQR01000090.1 GCA_015486955.1 Hippea sp.
GATTGAATATAGTCTTTACTGAGAGTAATGGAGTTGTTTATATAGGGCGATGCACACAAGACAACATGAGCTAATTTTTTTGGATACGAATAAGCTATATCACCGATTTCAACGTTTTCGCTGCTTACAATAACGTTCTTTTTTAAAACTATATCGCAACCAAAGGCATTAACCCAAAGAAGAAGGCTAACGCTTAAGGTTATTAGCAGTTTGCAGCATTTCATCGGATGTCTGAATCGCCTTTGCATTGGTTTCATATGCCCTCTGTGCAGCTATCATCTCAACCATCTCTTGAACGACGCTAACATTTGACATCTCCAAAACGCCCTGTTCAAGCGTCCCCAAACCATTTGTGCCCGGATTGCCGATTGTGGCCGTGCCTGAGGATTGGGTCTCTTGATAGAGGTTATGTCCTATTGCCTTAAGTCCCGCAGGATTGATGAAATAAGCAAGCTGTATCTGACCAATTTGCGTCGGCGTTGTTTGACCTGCTTCCAAAACAGAAACCGTTCCGTCATTACCAATATTTATTGCAACCGCGTCATTTGGTATTGTTATTTGTGGCGTTAATGGATAACCCTCGGAATTAACGATCCTTCCATTGTTATCAATCTTAAACGCACCGCTTCTTGTGTATGCAATTGTGCCATCGGGCATCAAAATTTGGAAAAACCCATGACCCGCTATTGCCACATCCAAAGGATTACCTGTTTCTTTGAAATTGCCCTGAGCAAAGTTTTTAACAACGGCAGCAGGTTTTACACCCAAACCGATTTGAATGCCCGTAGGTTCTACCGTGTTTGAGGTTGAGGCCACACCCGGCTGTCTAACCATCTGATAGAGCAGATCTTCAAAATCAGCCCTACTGCGCTTAAAACCCACCGTATTAACGTTTGACAAGTTGTTTGCTATTGTATCAACATTCAGTTGTTGCGCTTCCATGCCTGTTGCAGCCGTCCACAAAGATCTAATCATCTTTTACCTCCACATTACACTTTGGATAAGTTTCTTACCGTATCACCCAAAAGCTCATTTCCGAGTGAATCTATAACCCTTTGATAGCGTTCAAAATTCCTTTGCGCTTCGATTAGTTTAACCATCTCCTTAACCACACTAACGTTGCTCAACTCTATATAGCCCTCCTTTAAGTACGTACCCTTCGGCGGTAAAACAGGCGTCTCACCATTTATGGGAACAAAACTCGCATCCCCCACCTTTCTTAAATTCATGTAATTTCTAAAGTCCCTAACGGCAATCGTATCAACCTTTGCTCCATCTACATAAACTTCACCGTCCGACCTAATAAGCAGGTGTTTACCCGTTATCTTTATCAACTTATGTGTTCTAAAGTAATTCTCGCCCACAATCGGGTAACCTGTATCCCTTTGAACCAAAATCCCATTGGCATTGATGTCAAACTGTCCGTTTCGTGTGTACCTTATGCCCTGAGGCGTCAATACAAGGAAAAACCCCTTTCCCGATAAAGCAAAGTCCAGATCGTTGCCCGTGTATTTGAGCGGACCCTGTGAAAAATCCACATAGTCTTTATCAAGATGGGGCACAGAATCAACGGTTTCGTTTATAAAATCTGCTGCTGCCTTCGTATCCGGTGGTATGGGAAGGTTTGCATTAGCCTCACCCCAAATACGAGACCACGTCTGAACATTGATCCTTTCCTTTTTAAAACCCGGAGTGTTCAAGTTTGCAATGTTATTCGATATATTGTTCACCCTTTGCATCTCTATAATCATACCACCTGCAGCATCGTAAACACCGCTAAACATAACTTCACCTCCCAATGGCTTTGTAGCAAAATACGTTCCTATATATAAGTTGAAAATTAACCACTTTTTGTATAAAATTTAGTAATGGATAAAATCACAAGGTTTTTGCTAAACATATTAGGCCCATATTCGGCTTCTGTATTTTATGGTACAAAACAACGCTTTTTAAACCTACTGCTCTTAATCCTTTTCATAACATTTTCCTTCTCAATGTTTGAAAATCTCTTATTGGGAAATTTAGAATACGCAATGATCTCTGCTTCAAGCTCACTTTTTGCCGGTTTTATGTACTATTTATCACGATTCAAAAGGATCTTCCAACCCGTTGCTATAGCGGTCTTTGTATATTTGCTGTTTCTCCTATCACCTATACTGTGGTACGAAAAGGGGTTGGCAAAAACATCGCTTTCATTTTTATTTTTGTTAATCCTGGCTTTTTCTGTCTACATATTCGAGGGAAGGGTTAGATTGATATTCGTCGCTTCGTCCTTAGTGATGATGGTGGCATTTTCAGTTGGAGATATTGTCAATGAAAAAGGAAGAAAGTTAGAATTTGTAAACTACTCTATTGCTCTGATATTGACCGCTGTAGCGCTCCTAAGTGTAGGATACTATTCAATAAACAGGTTTAAAAAGGAGAAAGAAAGAGCTGAGAACATTTCAAAGCACGATTACTTGACCCAACTTTTAACCCGCAGAGAGGGAATGGACAGATTTAGATACCTAATACAATATTCAAAAAGAACCAACAGAGATCTATCCATGATAATGATGGATTTGGATGATTTTAAACGGGTGAATGACACATACGGTCATATATGTGGTGACCATGTGCTCAAGCAAGTAGCCAAAAGCATTAAAAAATGCATAAGGCAAACAGACATTGCAATGCGCTGGGGAGGAGAGGAATTCTTGGTAATTTTGCCTGAAACAAACAGAACCAAAGCCTACATGATAGCTGAAAGAATCAGGAAGGATATTGAAAATACGAATTTTGAATGTGCTAAAAATAAATTCAAAGTCACAATAACGTGTGGCGTTACAATGTTTGACCACTCATTGGAAGAGGATGAAAACATAGAAAAGGCCGACCAAGCTTTGTATAAAGGCAAGAGAAGTGGTAAGAACAAAACTGTAGTTATTTAGCCAAAAGTAACTCTTTCTTTCTTAAAAAAAGAAATACCAATATGTTCAAGGAAAAGATTATGCCCGTTAAAAGGTACATCTCGGAGAAGCCGTACGATACACCGAGTTGTATACCAAATATTGGACCAAGCGTTCCACCTATGTCCCCAAGTAATTGATAAACGGAAACAGCCTTACCACGTACATTTAAATGGGAAAAATCGCCCAAGATGCTCAAAAGCGTTATATTGTTTGCTCCAATGGCAACGCCCAGCACAATCAAAGATACAATCAACACAGAGGTCGTTTGAGCCTTTGATAAAAGCAAGAAGCCCAAAAATACCAAAACAGAGGCAAATATGCCCAAATTCGATCTAATCTTTAGTTTATCTACAATTCGCCCTGCCAAAATACCGCTAAAGCCAGACGAAATCATCATAAAAGACATAATAATGCCACTTGAAAATTTGGGATCTGGGTATATGAAATGCATGTGTTCTTTTTGTATAAACAAAACCAGCGTGGCCATTACAACACCTTGAAGTGAAAAAAAGGTTAAAAGGTTACCCAAGCCTATAATTGCAAAAAGTCCGTTTTTAAACATAAAGTCAATAGATTCAATTATCGTTATACGCGTCTTGAATTCAGGCTTTACAGTCTCTTCAAAGAAAAATACAACAAGCAAAGAACCAACAAACGAAGCCAAAGAACTGCTTAAAAATGCCACTTCATCTGAAAAAACAGAAGATAGAATGCCTCCCAAAACTAAACCAGCAGGAACACCTAAAGACAGCGCAATCCTCACCTTTGCTGTGGACTTACCGCGTGTTGACCGCTTTGATAGGTTAAGGGCAATGGTATTTGCACTGATGAATACAAACGCTGAGCCCACACCCCAAATGATCCTGCCAAAAAGCATCAATGTTCCGTGTAAAGGCAAATACAGAGAAGCCACATACAAAAGGCTGCCTATACTTTCTACTATCAATCCAATAACCAGAGGCTTCTTTCCGCCAAATGTGTCTATAGCAATCCCCACAAACTGATTAACAAAAATCCTTGCAAGCTTGTTTGCAGAAAGGATTACACCGATAAAGAAAGCCGACAGTGCAAATTTCAACCCCAATATAGGCAAAATAGGAAAAACAATACCTCCGCCAATGCCACCTAAAAAGACGGCAAACGGAACCACAAATCCAACGTCATACTTTTCGCTCATGTTCATGATTAAAATCTAAATTGTGTAATTTTTCAATAAAATAAAAATAAAATCTTGAAAATTCACTAAATCAGTAATAGAATAAATAAAAATTAAGGGAGGTTTAATATAGATGATCTATCCATCGGAGGCGTTGGAGATAATCCTCAACAGCGTAAAACCGAAAGGCGAAGAAATTGTCGGTGTTTTTGAAGCACTGGGTAGGGTCATTAGCAAGCCCGTTATCTCCCAAAGGACCTTACCACCGTTCGATGATGCTGCAATGGACGGATATGCTGTAAACCACAAAGACATAAAGGAAATCCCCTCAAAATTGAAGCTCAAAGGGACAATCAAAGCGGGTGATAAAGCGGAAGGTGTTTCGGTTGAAAGGGGAACATGTTTTAGAATAATGACAGGTGCACCCTTGCCAAAGGGAGCAGATACAGTTGTTGAATTTGAAGTAACGGAAGAAAAAGACGGATTTGTAACTGTGCTCAAAAACAAAGAAAAGTATGCAAACGTAAGATTTAAAGGGGAAGACATAAAAGCTGGAGAACCCATTGATATGGTTGGCGAACAGATAACACCTTATAAATTATCAAGGCTTGTATCTACAGGCAATGTTTTAATACCTGTTTACTCAAAACCTACAGTCTGCATAATCTCAACGGGCGACGAACTTGTCCATTTGGGGGAAAACAAAGAGGGTATAATCGACTCAA
>WFQR01000091.1 GCA_015486955.1 Hippea sp.
AAAATGTGTGCTTGCCGTAGAAAGCGTTGTCAATGTGCCACTTGTAATAGATTCATCCAACCCTGAAGCCATCGAGGAAGGCCTAAAGGCAGCAGATGGCAAGGTTTTGATAAACTCCGTTAACGGATCTTCAGAAAGCATGGATGCTATTCTACCACTTGCCAAAAAGTACGGAGCTGCGATACTCGCATTGCTTTTGGACGAAACGGGTATTCCCAATACGGCAGAAGAGAGGTTATCTGTTTTGGATAGGATTGTAAAGAGGGCAAGTGAATTTGGTATTAGGGAAGAGGACATAGTTGCGGACGCTTTGGCTTTGACTGTGGGAAGCGATAAAATCAGGGCACTGGAAAGTCTAAAGGCTATCAGGTTAATAAAGGAAAGATACGGCATAACGACGATACTCGGCTTAAGCAACGTGTCATTTGGCCTCCCAAATAGAAAGCTCATAAACGCATCGTATCTCGCAATGGCAGTTTACAACGGTTTAGACAGTGCAATCGTCAACCCTTATGATGAACTCTTGTGGCAGATAAAGTTTGCAAGCGACCTAATTGTTGACAGGGACAAAGATGCCTCAATTTACATAAATAACTCATCAGACATAACGCTACAAAATAAGACACAAAGCGCAAAGAAAGAGGAGATTGTTGAATCGCAGTTTGAAAAGGGATCACTTGAGGATAAACTGTTCATGTGTGTCGTTGAGGGCAATGAAGAGGATGTTGTAAAGCTGACGGAAGAGGCTTTAAAGAAATACGAGCCCCTTGATATAAGCAACAAGATCCTAATACCGGCTTTGGATGTTGTGGGCAAACTATACGATAAGGGCATATACTTCTTGCCACAGATGATAAAATCGGCAAACGCCATGAAAAAGGCTTTCAATATTTTAAAAGAGGTAATCAAGCAAAAGGCAACAAAACAAAAAACAGGCAAAACGATTGTTATGGCAACGGTTAAGGGCGATATACATGACATAGGCAAAAACATTGTGTCGCTGCTGTTTGAAACAAACGGCTTTGAAGTGATAGATTTGGGTAAAAACGTTGATGATGAGACGATTATAAAGGCGATAGAGGAATACCATGCCGATGCAGTGGGTCTATCGGCGCTGATGACAACAACGATGGTAAACATGAAAAACGTTATAGACAAAATCAAGATGAAGGGATTAAAAGTCAAAATAATGGTGGGCGGCGCAGCAGTTACAGAGGAATTTGCAAAAAAGATCGGAGCGGATCTGTACGCAAAGGACGCAATAGAAGCTGTGAGGTTGGCAAAGAAGTATGTATAGGATACTGGTTGTAGATGACGATGAGCAGATGAGGGTAGCGCTTTCCGCTACAATAAAACACCTAAATTTTGAACCAAAGGTTGCAAAGGACGCAAAAGAAGCGCTCAGGTATTTGAAAAAAGAACAATTCGATGTGATCATAAGTGACCTAAAAATGCCAAAGATCGATGGCGTAGAGTTTTTAAGGGAAGTGAAAAAGATAAATCCTGAAACACCGTTTATTATGATAACAGCCTTTGGAGACGTTAAAACGGCCGTTGAATCCATGAAGCTTGGAGCTTTTGACTTTATTTTAAAACCATTCTCACAGGAAACACTCAAAAAGGTAATCGATCTGGCCATATCACATTCAAATCTTTCAAAAGAAACAAATAAAACAGAAGAGCCTAAGGAACAATTTATCTTTGCAAGTCCATCGATGAAAAAGATTGTGGAACTTGCAAAAAAGGTAGCAGAAACAGACGCAACGGTGCTATTAATAGGTGAAAGCGGTACAGGCAAAGAGGTTTTGGCAAGGTTTATCCATGAAAAGAGCAAGAGAGCTAAAGGTAATTTTGTCGCCGTAAACTGCGCAGCCATACCGTCAAATCTTTTGGAAAGCGAGATGTTTGGCTATGAAAAGGGTGCTTTTAGTGGGGCAATAAAGAGCCATCCGGGGAAGTTTGAACAGGCAAACCACGGAACATTACTATTGGATGAAATAAGCGAAATGCCCCTTGAACTTCAGGCTAAACTACTCAGGGTTATCCAAGAAAAGACAATAGATAGAATAGGTGGAACAGAGCCAATAAAGGTGGATGTGAGAATTATATGCACAACAAACAGGAATATTGAGCAAGAGGTAAAGGAGGGTAACTTTAGGGAAGACCTATACTATAGAATAAGTGTCTTTCCAATCAAAATACCGCCACTTAGGGAAAGGAAAGAGGAAATACCGGAACTCGCCAAATTTTTCTTAAAGAACTTCTCAAGAAAATTCAACAAAAACGTTGAAGATATAACTGATAGCGCACTTGAACTGCTCATTAACTACCCGTGGCCAGGCAATATTAGAGAATTGCAAAATGTAATCGAAAGGGCTGTCGTTTTAGCAGAGAAGAATAGGATAACACCAAACGAAATATTTTTACACAACCTGGGCTGAGGAGTCAGCCCAGGCTTAAAGTCTTTTTAGCTAACGCTTACAATCTCAACATCAAATATAAGGTCTTTTCCAGCTAAAGGATGGTTAAAATCGATGGTAACTGTCTCTTCGTCAACATCGATAATCGTCACAGGGATACTCGCCGTTTCCGTTTGAGCTAATAGTTGCATCCCCACCTTTGGATCTATATTGCTGGGCAATTGGCTTCTTGGCACCTGCTGAATAGCGGACGGATCAACTTCACCGTAGGCATCTTCAGCCCTGACTGTAACCTGCTTCTTCTCTCCCTCTTCCATACCCTCAAGCTGCTCTTCCAACGCTGGGATAATGCTTCCTTCCCCGTAAACGAACTCCAATGGTTCCTTGCCCTCAGATGTGTCAAAGATCGTTCCATCTTCCAACATACCCGTGTAGTGCATCCTTACGGTCTTACCTTTCTCAACCTTCATCAAAAATCCTCCAAAAAATGTGATTGTGCATTATTACACATTTCACACAAAAAAGCAATTTTTTTCTTGAATAGGATGTTTTTTTTTATATAATTGACATCCAAATTTGAGGGGGAGAAGAACTTCTTAAAATTTATAACCCTTTTTTTGAAGGAGGAGCGATGAAACTTACGGGGGCAGAGATATTTATAGAAAGTCTAAAGAAAGAGGGTGTTGAATACCTATTTGGTATCCCTGGAGGCGCCATTATAGATCTACACGATGCGCTATACAGACAAGACGACATAAAGTTCATTTTGACAAGACACGAGCAGGCAGCGGTGCATATGGCCGATGGTTATGCAAGGGCCACAGGAAAACCTGGAGTGGTGCTTGTGACAAGTGGGCCTGGCGCCACAAACACACTTACTGGTTTGGCAACAGCTTATATGGATTCAGTACCCATTGTTGTATTCACCGGACAGGTACCAACACCGTTAATTGGAAACGATGCGTTTCAAGAGGCAGATATTGTTGGAATGTCGAGGCCGTGCACGAAATACAACTTCTTGGTCAAAGATGTAAACGACCTTGCAATAACCATAAAAAAGGCGTTTCACATAGCAACAACGGGTAGGCCTGGGCCGGTATTGATTGACTTTCCAAAGGACGTGCAAGTGGCAAAAGCAGAATTTAAATATCCAGAGACAATCCACATAAGGGGATACAACCCCACATACCACGGCAATCCTAAACAGATTAGAAAGGTTGTTAAAGCCATAACAAGCGCAAAGAAACCCCTTCTATACGTTGGTGGTGGGGCGATAATCTCCGGTGCACATGAAGAGATATACAAACTGGCAAAGAAGCTACAGATCCCTGTTTTTACAACTTTAATGGGCATAGGAGCGTTTCCCGAAGATGATGAGTTAAGCTTAGGAATGGCCGGAATGCACGGCACATATAGGGCAAATATGGCCATACAGTACTGTGATCTGTTAATATCTATTGGTGCGCGATTTGACGATAGGGTAACGGGTAAGGTATCAGACTTTGCGCCCTATGCAAAGATCGTACACATAGATATAGACCCAACAAGCATAAGTAAAAACATAAAAGTCGATTATCCACTTGTTGGTGATGCAAAACTCGTTTTACAAGAGATGTTGCCCTTGTTTGACGAATACTCATCCGTAGACTGGAAAGAGGTGAGAAAGCCGTGGTTAGAACAAATAGAAAAATGGAAAAATGAGCACAAATTGGCCTACGACATGCAAACAGATGAGATTAAACCCCAATACGTAATTGAAAAATTAGCAGAACTTACCAAAGACGAGGATCCAATAATATCAACAGAAGTGGGTCAGCATCAGATGTGGGTAGCCCAATTTTACACATTCAAAAAACCAAGAAGATTGCTAACTTCGGGCGGTCTTGGAACAATGGGATACGGTTTTCCTGCAGGCATCGGCGCTAAATTTGGATTTGAAGACAAACCCGTTTATGTAATAGCAGGAGATGGCAGTTTTCAAATGAACGAACAGGAACTGGCTACAATTGTAGCTTACAATAAAGCCGTAAAAACGATCATACTAAACAATGGATATCTCGGCATGGTTAGACAATGGCAACAGTTATTCTACGGTAGAAGATACGCAAACACAAACATAGAGGTGCAGCCAGATTTTGTTAAATTAGCCGAAAGCTACGGTATAAAGGCTCGCAGAATAAGGAAAAAAGAAGAGGTTGAGGATGCACTAAGAGAACTTGTAGCATACAAAGGACCGTATCTCTTGGATGTTATAATCGCAAGAGAAGAAAACGTCTATCCAATGGTTCCAGCTGGAGCCTCGCTAAACAATATGCTGCTTACATAAAGAAAGGAGTGGGCAATGAAAAGGATCTATTCAATAATCGTTGAAAATCACGCGGGTGTCTTATCAAGGATAGCAAACCTATTCTCTGCAAGGGGATACAACATAGAGTCGTTAAGCGTAGCTCCCATAAATGAGGAAGGCTTGTCTCGGATGACCATTGTAACAGAAGGTAATGAGCAGGTGCTTGAACAGATAGGTAAACAACTAAACAAACTGATCGATGTTATAAAGGTTATCCAGTTTGGAGAGGAGCCTTATGTTGAAAGGGAAATGGCATTGATAAAGATGCACACGGATATGAATACAAGGGCTGAGGTTTTGAGGATTGTAGACATTTTTAGGGGCAAAGTAGTGGATGTATCCCACGACTCTTACACAATAGAGGTAACAGGGGATTCAGATAAAATAGACGCTATACTGAGCCTACTTGAACCACTTGGCATAAAAGAGCTTGCAAGAACGGGAAAAGTGGCTATGATAAGAGAGAAAAAAAGGTAAGGGAGGATAAAAAAATGGCATTAAACGTGTACTATGAAAAGGACGCCGATCTTTCGTTGATAAAATCAAAGAAGATCGCTGTAATCGGATACGGTTCTCAAGGCTACGCCCATTCAAACAACCTAAAGGATTCTGGCTGCAATGTTGTTGTGGGCTTACGAAAAGATTCAAAATCATGGGAAAAGGCTCTAAAAGCCGGTTTAAAGGTCATGGAAACAAAAGAGGCAGCCGAGTGGGCAGACGTTATTATGATTTTAGCCCCAGATGAATTGCAGCCAGAGATATACAAGGAATCCATAGAGCCGGTTTTAAAGGATGGCGACACAATAGGCTTCGGTCACGGGTTTAACATACACTTCGGACAGATAGTTCCAAAACCAACCATAAATGTTATGATGGTTGCCCCGAAAGGTCCTGGTCATCTTGTAAGAAGGGAATACGAGAAGGGCAGGGGTGTTCCAATGCTCATCGCCGTAGCTCAGGATTACTCTGGAAACACAAAGGAACTTGCCTTAAGCTATGCCGCCGCCATCGGTGGGGCAAGGGCAGGTGTCATTGAGACGACGTTTAAAGATGAGACAGAAACGGATCTCTTTGGTGAACAAACGGTTTTGTGCGGTGGTATCACATCTTTGGTTAAGGCAGGTTTTGAAACACTTGTTGAAGCCGGTTATCCTGAGGAGATGGCATACTTTGAGACATTCCACGAACTCAAGCTCATCATCGATCTAATGTACGAAAGCGGCATACAAGGTATGAGGTATTCCATTTCCAACACAGCAAAATACGGCGATGTTACAAGGGGTCCGAGAGTCATAGACGAAAGTGTAAAACAAAGAATGAAAGAGATATTGAAAGAGATACAGGATGGAACATTTGCGAGGGAATGGGTGCTTGAGAACAAGAGTGGAAGAACGGTGTTCAATGCACTATTAAAGAAAGACAAGGATCATCCAATTGAAAAAGTCGGCGAAAGACTGAGAAAGATGATGCCGTGGATAGAGGAGAACAAGGCCATTGATGAATCTAAGAACTAAAGAAGGGGATATCATAGCAAAGGAAGGGTATCCGTTTATATTGGGCGGGACCTTATCCGCCCTTGCCCTGCACAATACAAAACTCAAGCCCTTATCTTATGTTATGGGGGGTATAGGGTTTTTTAGCCTATACTTCTTTAGAAACCCAAAGAGGAAGATCCCTTCTCTTAAAAACGGTCTTGTCAGTGGGGCTGATGGAAAGATTGTATACGTGGGTGAAGCATATGAAAGGTATTTCCTAAAGAAATACACAAAGAGGATAAGCGTTTTCATGTCTCTTTTGGACGTACACGTAAATAGAAGCCCCATAGACGGAACAGTTGTAGGGAAGGTATACAACAAGGGCAAGTTTATTGCAGCAAATAAGGAGAAGGCGTCTTTAGAAAACGAACAATGCGCAATTCATATAAAAACAAAAGAGGGTAGGGACATTGTATTGGTCCAGATTGCAGGAATGATCGCAAGGAGAATAGAAACATACCCGAAAATTGGCGATGATGTAAAAAAAGGGGAAATTATAGGCATAATCAGGTTCGGTTCACGTGTTGATGTCTATATAGATGGTGACTTTGAAGAAACTGTACACTTAAATGAAAAGGTAAAAGCCGGGGAAACGATTTTGGGATTGTTGAAATGAACAGAAGAAGAGCTGTTTACATTCTGCCAAACCTGTTTACAACGGTTAATTTGGCAGCGGGTTTTTATAGTATTTTGTTGGCCAAAGACGGTAAGTGGCTGTACGCAGCGTGGGTAATAACGCTTGCTGTCCTTTTTGACAATTTAGATGGAAAGGTTGCGCGCCTAACGCACACAGAGAGTCAATTTGGTGTCGAATACGACTCTTTAAGCGACCTTGTAAGCTTCGGCGTTGCACCAGCTTTCCTTGTTTATACCTTCGTACTAAAGGACTTTGGTCGTTTGGGTATAATCGCATCGTTTCTGTTTTTGATTTGCGGTGCATTGAGACTTGCACGTTTCAATGTGCAAACAACGCAGAAGGAATTCTTTATCGGCTTACCCATACCCGGTGGTGCAGCCGTTGTCTCATCGATAATTCTTTTATTCTTGAAGTACAACATAAATTCACATAGATTTGATGTCCTGTTTCTGATCACCATGTACATATTGGCATTTCTTATGATAAGTCCAATCAAATACAGGAGCTTCAAAAAGGCCAGCACAAATAAAACCATATCGATCAGGATATTTGCGCTAATTATACTTGGCTTATCACTTATTGTCTTCAAACCATACATATTCATACCAACAATAGCATTCGTATATATGCTTTCCGGACCAACGGAATATGCATTGAAAGCACTAAAAATTGTAAAAAGAGAAAACAGGGGGGTGACTTATGAGCAGAAAGATAATAATCTTTGATACAACGTTAAGGGATGGTGAGCAATCGCCAGGCGCAAGTATGAATGTAAACGAAAAGGTTGCAATTGCCAAACAGCTTGAGAAATTAGGGGTTGATGTCATAGAGGCAGGCTTTGCAGCCGCCAGTCCGGGAGACTTAGAGGCCATAAAGGAAGTGTCCAAACAATTAGAAAAACCCATAATAGCATCACTTGCACGTGCCGTTAAAAAAGATATCGAAGCAGCAGCTGAGGCGCTTAAGGATGCAAAGAGAAAAAGAATACATACATTCATTGCCACAAGCCCCATTCACGTAGAAAAGAAATTGGGCATGACATATGAAGGTGTAATAGAAGCAGCTGTAGAAGCTGTAAAATATGCAAGGAACTTTACAGATGACGTGGAATTTTCTGCAGAAGATGCAACTCGAAGTGACTGGGACTATTTGTGCGAGATATTCGAAAAAACAATAGACGCCGGTGCAACAACGATAAATGTTCCTGATACGGTGGGATACACAACACCACAGGAGTATTACGAGTTGATCAAATACATCATGAACAAGGTACCAAACATCGACAAAGCGGTTGTTAGTGTCCACTGTCACAATGATCTTGGTATGGCAACGGCTAATTCATTAAGTGCAATACTGGCAGGCGCAACGCAGGTCGAATGTACCATTAACGGTATAGGCGAAAGGGCTGGTAATGCCGCAATGGAAGAGATCGTTATGGCACTCAAAGTTAGATCTGATTTCTACAAAGATTGCTATACTGAAATCAACACAAAGGAGATTTATCCAACAAGCAGGTTGGTAAGTAAATTAACGGGCTTAAAAGTACAGAGGAACAAGGCCATTGTTGGCATGAACGCATTTGCACACGAAGCTGGCATACATCAAGATGGCGTAATCAAGGAAAAGAGCACATACGAGATAATGAAACCTGAGGACGTTGGAATAGACACAAGCAAACTCGTGTTGGGCAAACACTCAGGTAGACATGGATTGGAAGAGAGGCTGAGGGAGTTGGGCTACAACCTAACAAAGGAGCAGATAGACGAAATATTCGAGGCATTCAAAAAGCTTGCAGATAAGAAAAAAGAGATATTCGATGAAGATTTGAGGGCCTTAATCGAGGATAAATACAAACTTACGCCACAGGTATACGAGCTTGTATCCTTGCAGGTCGTTGCTGGCAATGCGGCAAGCCCAACAGCCACAATCAAACTTGTGAAAAATGGCGAAGAATTCGAAGATGCTGCGATGGGTGATGGCCCTGTTGATGCCGTGTTTAAGGCTCTTGAGCGCATCACGTACATGAGGGGTAAGCTAAAGAGCTACGACATTCAGGCATTGACAGAGGGTAAGGACGCAATAGGTGAAGTCATTGTAAAGGTTTACTTCCCAGACATAAATGATACAATATTGGGCAGAGGCACATCTACGGACATCATTGAGGCCAGTGCAAAAGCCTATTTGGATGCAATTAACAAAGCTTTGATGAAGATGTAGTTATGGAAGATAAAAAGATATCGTGTAGCGTGTGTGCATGGAGGGCAACGTGTAAAAAACGCTTTATGCATGGGGATACCTTTGCCCTCCATTGTCCAGATTTCACATTTGATCTGACATTGAAAAAGAAACAAAAGGACAAAGAAAAGGATGATAACGTTAGAAGCAAGTAAGTTAATACTGAAAAAAGCATTAGAGATAGCAAAAGCCCAAGAAAATTCAACGCTGCTTGTATACTACAGCGACGTATCGCCATATCTAAACGACGAAGATACGCTAAAGGACAATGGCGTGAAAAAAATTATTGTGATGAAGGAAAACGAGTTTGAAGAGAATGGAGATATAATAGATGACCTAAAAAAAATCGGAGAAATTGTTAGGGTGCCAAATGTAAAATACGATAGGATCAACAAGATAAAAATAGCCCTAATGATTTGCACTTCCTCTGGCATCTTGTCTAAAGACGATGATGTCATTGCCCTTAGCGGGTCGGGATCGCAAGTGGATACAATCCTATTTCTGGATATTTCCAAAGAAAAGGAACTTTTAAGCTTCAAGGGAGATATAGATCTTGAGAAATCCGTAAAGCCAGAGGTGTTTGAAAAGGTTTTGCGTATAGCTTTAGAGATTGCAAATCAGGGTAGGGAAGGAAAGAGTGTTGGAACGATCTTTGTTTTAGGTGACAAAGAACACGTAATGGAAAATGTAAAGCAAATGATCTTTAATCCATTTAAAGGCTATGATCCCGATGAGAGAAATATCTTAAAGGCAAATTTGGATGATACGCTGAAAGAGTACAGCCTTTTAGATGGAGCCATTGTAATAGATTGTAACGGTGTAATAGAAACGGCAGGAGCATACATATCTGTGTCTGCAACAATTGAAGACCTGCCTAAGGGCTTGGGCGCAAGGCATATAGCGGCAGCATCGATAACCGCCGTGACAAAGGCTATAAGTATCGTTGTTTCAGAATCAACGGGTGATGTAACCATATTCAAAAACGGAGCGATAGTAACACGCATTGAGAAGGTGAGCTAAATGGTGATTTTGGACGGGAAAAAGCTGGCACAGAAAATCAGATTATCGATAAAGGAAGAGGTCAATCAATTAAAGCAAAGGGGCATTATACCTGGTCTTGCATTTATCCTGGTAGGGGATAACCCTGCAAGCCAGGTCTACGTGAATATGAAGACAAAAGCCTGCGAAGAGGTAGGTATTTATTCCATAAACCACAGGATGCCGAGGGAAGTTAGTGAGAAAGAGTTGATTGATGTGATAAAGATGTTGAACGACAACCCAATGGTTCATGGCATCTTGGTTCAATTGCCACTGCCAAAGCACATTAATGAAGAGAAAATAATCGAGGCTATTGACTATAGAAAGGATGTGGATGGATTTCATCCCTACAATATGGGAAGATTGGCAAGGGGAAATCCCCTTTTTAGTTCCTGCACACCACTGGGTATTATGAGATTAATGGAAGAGTATTCCATTGATGTTAAGGGAAAAGACGTCGTTATGGTGGGTGCGGGCAACATTACGGGCAAACCCATGGCTTTGATGCTTACGAATGCCGGGGCTACTGTCCAAATATGCCATATTTACACACAAAATCTGAAAGAGAAAACAAAAAGGGCTGATATACTGATCAGTGCTGTTGGGAAACCAGGTTTAATAACCGAAGATATGGTGAAAGAGGGAGCAGTTGTTATTGATGTGGGGATTAGCAGGGTAGAGGGGAAAGTGGTGGGCGATGTGGATTTTGAAAATGTCTCAAAAAAGGCTTCGTATATTACGCCCGTACCTGGTGGTGTAGGTCCAATGACCATTGCCATGCTCCTCTACAATACCCTGCAATCCGTAAAGTTGAAAGAACAATAATTTTTAATTTAAAAATAAAGGGTGAAAAGAGATGCTTGACGAAGAGTTAAGAAAGGATATTAGTGTGATCGTAGAATCCTTAGGATTTAACGTTTACGATATAGAGGTAAAAACGAGGAAGATTACCATATACATAGACAAAGAAGGCGGTGTGACGATAAACGATTGTGAAGCGGTGAGTAAAAACATATCAGCACTTCTGGATGTGAAAGATCCTTTTCCAACGAGTTATGTGCTTGAGGTTTCAAGTCCGGGTATAAACAGAAAACTAAAAACAAAGGAACATTTTTTGTCTGCTATTGGAAAAAAATGTTTAGTGCATACACATTTTCCGATAGACAACAACAACACCTTCAAGGGTGTTTTAAAGGAATGCACTGACGATGGAATTGTTATTGGGGAAACAAAAATTCAATTTGACAATATAAAGAAAGCACGAGTAGACGAGATTTAAGGAGGGTGGCGTGAGCGAGATACTGGATATTGCAAAGAAGATTTCCGAGGAGCACGATATTGACCTGGAAATGGTAACAGATTACTTAGCAGATGCACTAAAGATAGCTATAACAAAAAAATACGGAGACGAGGCAGAGGTTAGGATCGAGAAGGATATAGAAAACGATGTATTTGACGTTTTCGTAAAGAAAAGGGTTACGAAAAATCCCATGAGGGAAAACGAAATCAGTTTAGAAGAGGCAAAAAAGATAAAAAAAGACGCAAAAGAGGGTGACTACATAGAAGAAAAGGTTGATGCACGTAGTTTGGGCAGAATAGCCGTTACCACAATAAAAAACGTCATCACAAAATTGCTTAGGGACGTGGAAAAACACAAGGCCTATGAGGAATACAAAAAGAAAATTGGAGAAATCGTTGCAGGAGAAGTATGGAGTATCGGGGCAAACAACAACGTAATCATAGATTTTAAAAATGCAATTGGAATTCTACCAAAAAGAGAACAAGGCATAAATGATAAATATGTTGTCGGAGAAGTAGTTCGGGCTTACGTATTAGATGTTGTTGAAGATCCCAAAAATGTGCGTTTGATACTATCAAGAACGCATCCTGGTTTTGTTAAAGAGCTGTTCAAAAAGGAAGTCCCTGAGGTTAGAGAAGGCTCTGTTGAGATAAAGGCTGTGGCACGAGAACCTTCGAGGCGCACAAAGGTCGCCGTTTATTCCAAAGACTCAAGGATCGATCCAATAGGTACGTGCGTTGGTTCTAAAGGCGTGAGAATAGCGGCGATAGTTAGGGAATTGGGGGATGAGAAGATAGACGTTGTTAAGTGGAGCGCTGATCCTTCGATCTACATAAGAAACGCCATGTCTCCAGCAAAAGTGATATCTGTGGAAATAGATGAGGACCTAAAGAAAGCAAAGGTCTATGTAGACGAATCGGAATACTCAATGGCCATAGGAAAGGGCGGAGTAAATGCAAAATTGGCCGCAAAATTAACGGGTTATAACATAGACATACTAAAAATAACCGAAAGGGAAGGCTCAGAAGAGGGCTCAAACAGTGAAGATGGAGGTAACAATGAGTAAAGATGAAAATAAAAAACCAAAGAAAGTAAGGGTCTATGAGATAGCAAGGAGACTTAACACCAAAAGCAACATAGTGATAAAAAAACTCAACGACATGGGCATAGCAGTCAAGAGCAACTTCAGTGGTGTTGAGGAAAAAGATGCCGAAAAATTCATAGATGAATGGAACAAAAGCAAGAAAAAAGCGATAAAAGAGGTTAAGGAAAAGAAAAAAGAGGAAAAAAAGAAAAAAAAGAAAGAAGAGGAAGAAAAGCCAGAAAAAGGAAAAAAATTAGAAAGGCAGCCTAAATACAGAAAAAAAGAGTTCTTAGAAGAGGTAATGCCAAAGAAATTCAAAAAGAAAAAGAAGTATAGAAAGACACAAAAAGAAGAAACAGAAGCGGAAGAAGAGAAGAAAACAATAAAGTACAACCCCTCAATGACGGTTTTTGAATTTTCTCAAGAATTGGGTGTCGACTTTTCAGAGATACTATCAAAACTGTTCGAGCTCGGTGTTTTGGCAAGAAAAAATGACATAATCAGCGAGGATGCAGCAAAAATCATCGCAGAGGAATACGGATTTGAGATCGAAGAGGGCGAGGCGGCAGTAGAACTTGAAGATGAACTTAAAGAGATAGAAGATAAGCCAGAGGACTTGGTCGAAAGACCACCGATCGTTACTGTGATGGGTCATGTTGATCATGGAAAAACGTCTATACTTGACGCCATAAAAAAGACAAATATAGCAGAAAGGGAAGCGGGTGGAATAACGCAGCATATTGCAGCATACACCGTAAAGGTTGAAGACAAGTACATAACGTTTTTGGATACGCCTGGGCACGAAGCATTCACAGAAATGAGGGCAAGGGGAGCCCAAGTTACGGATATCGTTGTTTTGGTCGTAGCTGCAGACGATGGCGTAATGCCCCAGACGGTTGAAGCCATAAACCACGCAAAAGCAGCTAATGTTCCGATAGTAGTCGCAATTAATAAAATAGATAAGCCAAATGCAAATCCAGAAAGGGTTAAACAAGAACTCTCAAACTACGGCATTGTACCAGAAGAGTGGGGCGGTAACAACCTGTTTGTCAACGTTAGTGCAAAAAAGAGGATAGGTATAGAAGATCTACTTGAGGCCATACTGCTTCAGGCAGAAATGATGGAGCTCAAGGCCAATCCAAGCAAAAGGGCAAAAGCTGTTGTCATTGAAGCAAAGCTCGACAAAAATAGAGGCCCTGTTGCAACCGTAGTTGTAAAAGAGGGAACATTGAAACAGGGCGATGCGTTTATCGTTGGCGTACAGTATGGAAAGGTCAGGGCTCTGATAGATGACAGGGGTAGAAAAGTAAAAGAGGTAAAGCCATCCTTTGCAGCGGAGATTTTAGGTCTTCACGGCGTACCTGAACCAGGCGATACGCTAATTGTTGTAAGTGACGAGAAGAAGGCCAAAGAGATAGCAGAAAAACGCCAAGAGGAATTGAAGCAAGCAACATTGACCCAGAAAACCATCAACCTTGAGAATATATTTGAACAGATAGAGGGTGGTGAGCTCAAAGAGCTGCCGATAATCTTGAAAGCCGATGTATATGGTTCTATAGAGGCTATATCAAATGCACTGGCAAAACTGTCAACAGAAGAGGTCACAGTAAAGGTCATACATTCGGCTGTAGGAGCCATATCCAAAACGGATGTGAACTTGGCAAAGGCAAGCGGTGCCATCATAATAGGTTTTAACGTAAGACCAACACAGGAGGCGTTGAAACTTGCTAAAGACCTCAAGGTAGACATTAGGACGTATAAGGTGATCTACGACATTATAGACGATGTCAAAAAGTCACTGTCGGGTCTTTTGGCACCGGAAGAAAAGGAAGAGGTGCTTGGCAGGGTAGAGGTAAGACAAACATTCAAAGTGCCACGCGTAGGTGTCGTTGCAGGATGTTATGTAACCTATGGAAAGATAGAGAGAAATGCGAATGTGAGGGTATTAAGGGACGGTGTTATAATTCACGAGGGTAGTATAGCATCCCTAAAGAGATTTAAAGACGACGTGAACGAGGTTCAGCAGGGTTATGAATGCGGTGTTAGAATAGGAGGATTCAACGACATTAGAGAAGGCGATGTCATTGAGGTTTACAAAATCGTCAAAATTCAAAGAGAGCTGTGATTGTAGGCGTAATGGAAGTAGACCTAAAAATAGAAGATAGCTTTTCTCTAAAAGACAAAAGAAGGGTGTTGAAGAGCTTGATAGATAAAACTAAAAGAAGCTTTAATGTCTCCATTGCAGAAGTTAAAAACAACGATCTTTTAAACCTCGCAACGATTGGCGTATCTTTTGTTACAAACAGTTCAAGGTTTGTCGATGAGACATTCGATAAAATAGTAAGGTTCTGGGAAGACAACTTTAACATAGAAATAATCGATTTAAGAAGGGATCTGCTATGAGAAAAAACAGCGGTTTTAAGAGAAAGGATAGGGTGGCAAGTGAGATCAAGAAGGCCGTTTCCCAGATATTGGAAATCGAAAGCGGCAACGAGCAACTAAAGAGTATAACACTAACAGACGTGGAAATGACACAGGACTTACGGATAGCCAAAATTTACGTCAGTTCAAGCTTAGGGGAATTAAGCCATGAAGCAACGCTAAACACATTGAGAAACGCCACGGGGTTCATAAAAAAGAGCCTTGCAAAGAAAGTAAGGCTAAAGTACATGCCCAAGCTCATCTTTGAATACGATGAATCCATCGATTACGGTTTCAAAATAGACGAGATTTTAAAGGAGATTAAAAAGGAAGATGAAGAAAAAGGTAGCTGAAATTTTAAAGAGTAAGAGTTCATTTCTGATTGTAACACACAGACATCCAGATGGGGACGCCATTGGTTCATCGCTTGCCTTGTACAACGTCTTGAAAGAATTGGGAAAAACGGCATTTGTGGAGATACCAACACAGCCCGCTTACATTTATGATTTCTTAGACGACTATTCAAATATTGAACTCACAAGCAATTCAAAGGATGTGGAAGTAATAATTGCCCTTGACAGTGCAAGCATGGATCGTTGCGGTCTTGACCCAGAATACGCAAAAAACAAACTCCTAATAAATATAGATCACCACAAGACCAACCCACTTTATGGGGACATAAACATCGTTGAGCCAGAAGCAGCAGCCGTTGGGTGCATCATTTGGGAGATTATTAAACAGGGTGATCTGCCCTTAAGCAAGAAAACGGCTGAATACCTGTATTTGAGTATTCTCACAGATACGGGCTCATTTAGATACTCATCAACAAACCCAAAGACCTTTATGGTGGCTGCTGACCTTTTGGAAAAGGGTGTCGAGCCATGGTATATAGCATCAAACGTCTACGAAAGAGAGAAGCCAGAAACCTACAAACTTCTATCATTGGTTTTAGATACTCTTGAGTTCCACTACGATGGAAAATTGGCATTAGAGTACGTTACCATCGACATGTTCAAAAAGACAAACACATCAGCAGATAATACGGAGAGCTTCGTAAACTATGCAAGGAGCATAAGGGGTGTAGAGGTCGGCGTTTTCCTAAGAGAAGATGAGCCTAACGTATTCAAGATAAGCATAAGGAGTAAGGGGAATATAGATGTAAGCGAAGTTGCTGTGCAATTTGAAGGTGGTGGACACAAAAACGCAGCGGGAGGCACAGTTAGAGCGCCACTTGAAGAGGCAAAGAGGAAAATCGTCGAAGCGTTTAGCTTTTTAAATAGATGACAAGCGGAATAATACTGATAGACAAGCCTTCTGGTATAACCACATTTGACATAATCAGAAAACTAAGGAAAAAACTGGGCATAAAGAAGATGGGTCATGCGGGTGTATTGGATAAAATGGCAACGGGTCTTGTCATTATTGCAACAAACAAAGCAACAAAACTGTTAAGCATATTTGAAGACGGATACAAGGTATACGAAGCGGAATTTACATTTGGCATAATCACCGACACATACGACTTGGAAGGAAAAGTCTTGGATAAAAGGGATGTCGATAATATCGATAAGAACAAATTACTCGAGATTTTAAAGCTATACACAGGCGAAATTGAACAAATACCACCACCATATTCCAACATAAAAATCAAGGGAAAACGGCTTTACAAATACGCCTTAAACAATGAAAGGGTAGAGCTACCAAAGAGAAAAGTAACGATCTTCGAATTTGAGCTTTTGAGTGTTAATGAAAATAAGGCAAGATTTAAAATAAAGTGCTCTAAAGGCACGTACATTAGATCTTTAGCACACTCAATAGGCAAAGATATGGGTTTCGGGGCCATAGTGAGTTATCTAAGGAGAACAGCGGTATATCCATATACCATAGAACAGGCCTCAACCATAGAAAATCCGAAGATATTGCCATTGGAAGAGGCCTTAAAGTTCATGGATGAAATCGTTGTAGATACACCCTTAACAAATAACATAAAAAATGGCGTAGGTATTTGCAAACTATTAAACTGCTCAAAACTGACAGAGAAATACTATAGACTTATAGACACAAACTACAATATCCTTGCTGTAATAGAGAAAAAGGGAACAAATTACTCATATAAAACCATTTTCCAATAACTACCATATTCATCTACAAAAATTCATTAAGCTATTGACTTTAAATCATTAAGGGAGTATTTTATATAAAAAACAAAGGGGGTGAGAACAATGGGGGAAATTGATGTAAAGATCAAGGGTTGGTGCAAAAACTATCCAGGAGATAGACCACCAAGATTTTTAAGGGCTTTTTTGCTGTTGTTCTTGGCTGAAGGGGAAACACATGGTTACGAGCTCATTGAAAAGCTAAAGGACATTGGTGTAAAATATGAAACATATGAGTTTGGATACGTTTATAAAACGTTGAGGAATATGGAGAAAGAAGGCTTGTTAAGCTCAAGGTGGAATGTTAAAGAAAAGGGCGCAGCAAAGAGGATTTACAGAATAACGGATAAAGGGAAACAAAACTTGGACGAATGGGCTCAAGTTTTAGCCAATATAAGGGACAGCCTAAACTCGTTTTTAGAGGCTTATGAGAAGATTAAGCAAGAAGAACAGTCCAAATAGATGTACAGGGTCGGCGTAGATTTTCTAAAGCCCGGCATGGTGCTGGGCAAAGCTATAATCAGTGATACTGGAGCTATTTTACTTAACAGAGGCGTAAAGCTCACTGAATTCTATATAGAAAAACTGAAGAAATTGGGCTATGACACGGTTTTCATCGAAGATCCCGACACAACTGACATCGTCGTTGAAGATGACATAAAAGAACAGACAAGAAGAAGAGCAATTCAACATATAAGGGCTTTTTTCAGCATACCTGTCCAAGAATTGAAAGATGTAAAGAAAGCTACGATTAACGAGATAAAAAAGAGCATAGAAACGGGAAGAATTAAAGAAAAACTGGCAAACTCCAAAGTGTTAAAAAACATTGGCGCCATATCCTATCAAATTGTGGATGAAGTGCTGGATAACAAGATACTCAGTGGACTTGTGAGCTTTAAACGTTACAGCGACTTCACGTACAAACACTGCGTCGATGTAACTGTTCTTTCTGTAGCACTGGCAGATAAGTTTCTGTATGACAAAAACAAATTGGTTGAGCTTGCAAAGGGATGCCTATTGCACGACATTGGTAGGGTTTTAATCGACAAAAGCCTATACGAAGAACCACGAAGGCTGTCAAAAGAAGAGTTTGAAATTATCAAAACCCATCCCACTTTGGGCTACATTACCCTGAAGGATATTGCAGACATTGGTATAATTGCGGCTCATATCGTTTACCAACACCACGAACAGCAAAACGGCGAGGGCTATCCAAGGGGATTAAAGGGCGACAACACCATGCCCTTACCAAGAAAAGAAATTAGGAAAGGCTACATAATGCCACTGGCAGAGATAGTGTATGCGGCCAACGTATACGACGCTTTGGTCTCTCCAAGGGTATACAGAAGTGCATACACTCCAGACCAGGCGTTCTTCATAATGAAGCGCATGGCAGGAACGCACATAAACAGAGAAGTTCTAAAGATGATGTTTGAGGTCATACCAGCCTATCCCCTTGGAACTACGGTGATTATATCCACTGGAAAGTTTAAAAATTACATAGCCGTTGTCTCAAAAATTAACAGGGAAAACCTATCAAGACCCGTGATTAGGGTTATATACAACGACAGAAAGAAAAGGATAGAGCCGTTTGAAATAGACTTAGCGGCAAATCCGCACATAAACATAAGCGGCATAATCATCTAAAGTTTCTTCTCCGCATCTATAATGCCAATAGCCAATACAACCAAAACAACAATACAGATAACAAGAACAATGGGTATGGAATGAACCTTTGGGCCGACGTTGTATGCCAACATTATAGACATGCCAACAATCACGGCACTCATAATCAGGCTTATGCCAATTTGACGAGCAACGTACCTGAACGTATCTATCATGCGAGAGAACTCATCGACCTCAGCTGTAATCTTGATAGATCCCTTCTGTAGGGAACCTACAAAGTGTTTTGTTGCAGATGGCAATTTACGTGCGGCAATTAGATAGTCTGGACTGGGCTTAAACAGTATCCTCAAAACGTTAAGAGGAGAGTAATACTTTTTTGCAAATCTCTTAAAGTAGGGAGCCGCCACATCGACAAAGTTAAAGTCGGGATGAAAATCCCTTCCCACACCATCAGCGATCATAATAGCGCGCAAAAGCCGAGACGAACTGCGTTTAATCACAATTCTATGCTTCCTCAAAACTGCAAATACGTCCCTTAATATCTTTGTCAAATTCATCCTCTTTAAAGGTAAAGAATGGTACATCTCTATCAACTCGTCAATATCCGACATCAGTTCATCTTCCTTTACATCCTCACCCACGCTGGCAAAATTCTCAATGGAATACATAATCCTAATGGCGTCCTTCTCAATGAACCCCGAAATCATCTCAATGAGATTAACCTTATCCTCATCTGTTATCTTTCCAACCATGCCGTAATCTATGTAACAAATCCGACCGTCTTCCATTATAATTATATTGCCGGGATGGGGATCTGCATGAAACAGACCAGCGTCGAATATCTGATACCAAAATACCTTTGCACCCTTTGTTGCAAGCTCCTTTAAATCAAAACCGGCATCAATAATGGATTGCTTGTTTGTTGCTTTAAAACCAAAAATGTACTCCATAGTGATAATTTTCCTCGTTGTATACTCCCAGTAAACAGATGGCACGTACACATAGTCAAACCTTGAGAAGTTCTTTTTAAAGACCTCGATGAAGTGAGCTTCTATCTCATAGTCCATTTCGCGTCTTATGGTTTTATCAAACTCATCAATCAACGGCATTATGTCAAAATGGAAAAACTGCTTTACCCTTTTTGAAATAAGCATGCCTAACCGTTTTAACAAAAACATGTCGGATGCAATCACATCCTCAATGCCGGGTCTCTGAATCTTTACGGCTACATAATCACCATTTTTAAGCTTTGCTTTGTGAACCTGACCCAAAGAAGCGGAAGCCTCGGGCCGCTCATCAAATTCTTCGAAGATGTCACCCATACTCTTGCCAAGTTCAGATTCAATGATCTTTTTTACTTCTTCAAAAGCAAACGGCTCAACGTTGTCCTGCAGCTGTTTAAGTTCTTCTATAAACGACTCAGGAAGAATACCCTCTTGTGTGCTCAAAAGTTGACCAAATTTAACGAATGTAGGCCCTAACTCCTCAAGCATCCTCTTAAAACGCTTCGCAACCGTTGATTCATCCAAAGAGTGCTTCTTTAGTTTTGTAAATTCGGCTAACTCAGAAAGCCCGTACTTCGTTACAATATAGGCAATCTGATTGAAACGCTTAAAGCCCGAAACAGCTCCTATTCTCTTCACGCCCACCTTTTGTAAATTGAATTTTCTATGCCTATCACATCCAAAATCCTGCCCACAACAAAATCGACAATATCGTCAATTGTTCGGGGCTTATTGTAAAACGCAGGGATTGGTGGAAGGATTGTAACCCCGATACGTGCGAGTTTTAGCATATTTTCAAGGTGAATGGGAGATAGTGGCGTTTCTCTCACAACCAACACAAGTTTTCTGTGTTCCTTTATACAAACATCGGCAAAGCGATAGATCAAGTTTCCAGAAAAACCGTTGGCTATCGCAGATAAGCTCTTAACAGAACACGGAACAACAACGCCCGCATCAACCTTAAACGAACCAGAGGCAAGGGGTGAGTAGAAATCGTCGTTTTCGTAATATTTAACTTTTTTGTCATTTAAAAAGTTATCTATGCTAATGCCCGTTTCATCTTTAAAGATCTTCTTTGCCTCATCAGAAGCCACGATAAACAGCTCAACTTTGCCATCTAAAAACTCTATCAGCCTCTTGGCATAAACCGCGCCTGATGCACCGCTTATACAAACACCGACCCTCATTGAACAACCACTAATCTATTACCAACAATCTCTGCTGGCCTAACCTTGTTTGAGCTCAAATACATTATTGGAATTATATCCCCATCATATCCGCCCCGCAAGGCCTTTGCCACCGTGTATATCACAATGTTCCCTTGAACAACCTTGACCTTCACTATATCACCCATCTTTACGGGCTTAAACCTTCGGGTATTGAACTGGGTAAAAGCCATCCCTTTTCTTATAAACGAAACAGCCACACGCCCAATAATGACGGATTTACTCAAAATGGCGTTTGGTGGTATGGATTTGAGCCTTACAAATTTAATATCCCCGGTCGTAATCCTCGAACCCCTACTTATATCGTGACTTGCAACAGGAGCCAAAATGCAATTTTCATTTACCTTGACCACCACAGGAATAGTTCTGAATAGCCGTTTTCCCTTATACACATTGATATCGTAGAATTTTAGACCATTAACCGACCTTTTAAGCTCAGATGAAAAGGAGTAATCCTTATAAAAAGGTAGAATAATGGGGCTTTTTGAAATCAGCTTACCACCTTTCATATGCAAAATGGAAAGTATCCTATCGTTCGACAAAACGTATCCCTTCCGCGTAACCTTAACATAAGAACCGCATATAGAGTAGTTAAAACCCCGTTGATAAAGGAGAGATTGAATATAGTCTTTACTGAGAGTAATGGAGTTGTTTATATAGGGCGATGCACACAAGACAACATGAGCTAATTTTTTTGGATACGAATAAGCTATATCACCGATTTCAACGTTTTCGCTGCTTACAAT
>WFQR01000092.1 GCA_015486955.1 Hippea sp.
AGGCAGTAGAGAAAATCAGAAACGACGAAATACAGATCAGATACTCAAAATTGGGCATAACGACCCATTCAAAACTATTCATACTAAAAAACAGCGAGAAAACACGCATTGCCTTTGGCTCTGCCAATCTAACTCAAAAAGCCCTATCCAATAAAAACCAGTTTGAAGAGATCATAGCATACGATAAGGATTACAATCCAAACATAGTGAAACTGGCAGAATCACGATTTGAAGAGATATGGTCTGAATCCATCGATTATGTACCAGAAAGAATTAAAAACGAGACCAAACCCACGATAAATGTCTTCTCAACGGAAACGGCGCTGGATATGTTAAAAGAGAACTTAAGCAAACTAAGTATCGTTGGCGTTTCATCAGAAGCTATTGAGGAGCTCATGAGTGAGGCAAATATAGAGACAGACACGATAGAATACAAGAAGGAATACCTAAAAAACAGCAAGGATATAATAAACACGCTGACAAAGAAAACAAGAAACGGTATTGCACTTATCTCGCCCAAGGAAGTTCCCAAAAAGCAGCAACTCATATCGGTAAAGATAACGCGCTTAAGCAGAAGATCGGATGAACTGGACCTAAGGAGGGAAATCATCTACAATGAAACGGATGATCTGCTCTATATAGGCTCAAGCGAAACAGACACGTTTGAACGCTATTCAGAACCCATTGATGAAGAAAGAATAACAAAGTTTATAAAGAAGATCGATATGTTTGTTGAGGCGTACGAGAAGTTCACTATCGGCAGTAAAAAGCTATACTCAAAACAACGGGTTTTTGAGGCAATACTTTACGCTTTTAGCTCACCATTTATATGGAAAATCAGAGAGATACACGCAAAAAACAAGGGTAGGGATACAGCGCTGTCCGACATACCGCCGTTTTTGGTCATTGCAGGACAGGCATGGACGGGCAAAACCCATCTGCTTGAGTTCATAAGCAGATTGCTTGGCACTCAGGGCAGATACTTCCACTACAACACAGACATAAAACCGGCGAACGTCAGGGATTACTTCTTCTCAGAGAACATCTTTCCCATCCTAATAGATGAGATCACGAAGGATTACTTCACAAGTTCGGCAGCCTCAGCAACAAAGGGGGAAAGTTTCGTAAAAAGCATTACAAACTCTTTAGCTGGTAAACATCCCTGCCTCATAGCGACAACAAACACGGAATTCAATGCTAACATGCAAATAATTAGGAGAATCTACTACTTGCAAATCAACAAACCCTTTGACAAAACACAGAAATCTCAAACGGACGATTACTTTAGCTCAGTTATAGAAGACATAGACGACTCGCTGTTTAAGGACTTCTCTTTTAGATTTTCACAGCTCATCAAAAACGAAGAAGATGTGGTAAAAGATGGTGATTATCTAAATTTGGCAAGAAGGATATTTGAGGAGTATTTTAAGATTTCAGGCATGGAGAAGCCAGATTATTTCATCGATAAGCCCTTGCTTGACTATTACCACAGGGGCAGCTTCATGTGGAGAAACCTCTTTCAAACAAAAAGAGAGGGCTTTAAGATTCAAAAGAACATGGTGATTGTTGATCCGACCATAGTATTCAATGGCGATAGATTGGAAAAGGAAAAGGCCAAAAAGTTCTTAGATATAGGCGTGGTGTTAGAAGATAGTGTCGTGTTGGTGCTGGACAAGGATAAGTTTTTTGAGTTTATCGATCTGAACAAAAAGCAAAACTTCTTTGAAAAGATAGGCAACCTGTTTAAATCTTAAAAAAATAAAAAGGCGCACGCCCCAGATTTTAAGAGGCCTGCGCTAATTTTTTGTGGTATCTCTCGTATAGGCGGGAGATCAAGCGGGACGCCTTGTTTCGGTGTATTACACCTTTAGAGCAGATCTTTCTAATAACCCTTTCTGCCTCTTTTAGCTGAGCCTCAATAGCCGCTTTATCCGTTTCTGTCTCTATCATAGTTCTCGTCTTTTTTAGAACATTTTTTAGCCTTGTTCTGTAGGCCTTATTCCTCATATATCTCTTCTTGTTTTGCCTTGCCCTTTTCTCAGCAGACTTGTGATTAGCCACTTAATACCCCCTTTTTCTCTCAATTTTTAGCAAACCTTTATTACCACAACGCAGGTAAATTGTCAAATTTTTGGGTAGCCTCTTAAAATCAGCACAATTTTTTGTATTTAGAAGAATAATGGACATATTTCATGTTATTTTTACGTATTTATCATTATTTTGGTTTATTTTTATTCATTTCGACTTGAAAATTACAAAAAAAGGAGTATTGTTAGCACTCGAAGAAGATGAGTGCTAACAAAAACTTAAAGGAGGTGAGAAAATGGCATTCAAGCCTTTAATGGACAGGGTTTTGGTAGAGCCTCAGGATGTAGAACAGAAAACGGAGAGCGGAATTATAATCCCTGACACAGCAAAGGAGAAACCTCAGCAGGGCGTTGTAATCGAGGTTGGAGAGGATGTAGAAAAAGTACAGAAGGGTGATGTTGTAGTTTATGAAAAGTATGCAGGCAACGAAATTAAGATCGATGACAAGAAGTATGTAATCCTCAAAGAAGATGAAATTTTAGGTAAATTTGTTGATTAAAAAAATAATAAGGGGGTGATAGGATGACAGCAAAAATCTTAGAGTTTAGTGATAGTGCAAGAGAGGCGATTTTAAGGGGTGTAAACAAGTTGGCGGATGCCGTTGCCGTTACAATGGGTCCAAGGGGTAGGAACGTTGTTATAGACAGAAGGTTCGGCAGCCCAACCATAACAAAAGACGGTGTTACCGTTGCAAGGGAGATAGAACTCAAGGACCCTTATGAGAATATGGGTGCACAGCTTGTTAAAGAGGTTGCATCCAAGACAAGCGATGTAGCAGGTGACGGTACAACAACGGCAACAGTATTGGCAAGGGCTATTTACAGAGAGGGTTTGAGGAACGTAACGGCCGGTGCTAATCCAATTGAGATAAAGAGGGGAATTGACAAGGCTGTTGAAAGGGTTGTTGAGGAACTTAAGAAGATCTCCAAAGAGGTTACAGAGAAGAAACAGATTGCAGAAGTAGGTACGATCTCTGCAAACAACGATAGGGAAATCGGTGAGATAATCGCCGAGGCAATGGATAAGGTTGGCAAAAACGGTGTAATAACCGTTGAGGAAGCAAAGGGTACAGAGACAACATTAGAGCTTGTTGAAGGTATGAGATTTGATAGGGGTTATTTGTCCCCATACTTCGTAACCAACGCAGACAAGATGATAGCCGAGCTTGAGGATGTTTTCATTGTAATCACAGACAAAAAAGTAAGCTCAATGACAGAGTTCTTGCCACTCGTTGAGAAAATCGCAAAGACAGGAAGACCTTTCTTGGTAATTGCAGAAGAGGTTGAGGGCGAGGCTTTGGCAACACTTGTTGTAAACAAACTGAGGGGAACACTGCAGTGCTGTGCAGTTAAGGCTCCTGGCTTCGGTGACAGAAGAAAAGAGATGCTCAGAGACATTGCAATCCTAACAGGCGGTCAGGTAATCAGTGAAGAAACAGGAATGAAGTTTGACTCAGTAGACTTGGATGTATTGG
>WFQR01000093.1 GCA_015486955.1 Hippea sp.
ATGGACTAAAGAACGAGGGGTACTTCTTTGTTATAACTATAGAAAAGAAAAACGGTAAGATTGTAACAATAAGAACCTTAAATCCCAACAAACCAAAAAGCAGTATAGGTAAAGTCATACCTTTGGATATAACAGACATAAAAGGCAAGCAATTCCACAGGGAGATGGTCAGAAAATGCCTCACAAAAGGAGAAGGTTTTGAAGAATACTACTTCAGGATTCCAGGAACAAACAAGATAGCAGAGAAGATATCCTTCGTTAAGTACTACAAACCCTGGCACTGGATGATAGGGACAGGATTTTACATAACCGTATTTGAAAACCAACTGAAGAAAAGGGATAAAGTGCTTAAGGCAATAATGGTAAAAAGGAACGAAAAGTTCTTGCTTGTTCTCATCTTATCCTTTGGATTTATAACTGCTTTATTTGTGTATGTGATATCCTTGTCCATAAAGGAGACAAACAAATACATAAAGAGAATCAATGAGGATAACAGGTTTAAGCAGAAGCTCATCTACATGATACCAAATCCGATGTTTTTCTCAGATGATAAGGGAAATATATTGGAATGCAATGAGGATTTTAAAGAGCTATTTGGAATAGAAGAAATAGATAGGTGTAGCTCATCTAAAAGCGATAATCTCAAAGAGTTAGAAAGCAAATTAAAGCATATACTTGATGAAGCCAAAGCAAAGAAAAAAGAAATGCCAGAGGATATAGATGTAGAGATTGAACTGGAGGTGGGTGAAGAAAAAGAAAAGAGCATATTTGAGTTGTATATATCCAAACTGCAATACAAAGATAAGCTTTCTGGTTTTGTTTGCATTTTGATAGACATAACAGAGAAAAAGATGGAACAGGAAAGATTATACAACGCTTCCATAAAGGATGAGCTTACAGGTGCATTCAACAGGAGGTATTTGAAAAACCTGTTCCCTTCAGAGCATAAGAAGTCCAAAGATAAGAACTACAAAATCTCATTGATTATGTTTGACATAGACTTCTTTAAGAAGGTAAACGACACATATGGACATGATGTTGGAGATAAGGTTTTAAAGAAAGCAGTTGAAATAGCTGAGAAACACATAAGAAAGTATGACTTCCTCTTTAGAACAGGAGGAGAAGAGTTTGTGATTATGCTTGCCGGTGCAGACAAAGACAGAGCCTACAGGATAGCAGAGGAGATAAGGGAGGATATAAAACAATACACATTTGAAGAGGGTTTTAGTGTAACTGTGAGCTTTGGAGTGACAGAGGTAAGAGAAAATGATGATTTAGAAACTGCCTTAAAGAGGGCAGACGAGGCTCTGTATGAGTCCAAAAGAGGGGGAAGGGATAGGACGAGTGTGGTTTAGGAACTTTTACTGTTTGAATTTGAATACGAGTTTAATTAAATTTAATTATTCGCACTAAAATACCTATTTTTAAATGATAAAATAATCACCAATGTCGCTAAAGACAGAAATATCCAAAGTGAAACAGGAATGTTTACTATTGACCACCAAATTTTTTTAAAATCGAAACTCAATAAACCGTCTAACATGGCAAACAAGCCAATCACCCCAGAAAAAGCACCTTTTATTCGACCATACGAATGTAATCCTTGTGAAATATAAAAATTAACGCCAAAATACGTCATAAGTATAGCGTAGTACGAAATAAAACTCCCTAAAGATATTATATAGCTTTCAATTTTGGGAAAAACGTATCGTAAATGCAAAGCAATTACATAGACAAGTATGCTTATTAAACTCCAAGTTTCCTTTGGGTCCCACGACCAATATCTACCCCAGCTTTCATTTGCCCATATACTGCCAAAAATTGTACCCATAACGAGTAAAATCAATCCAACGTAATTTGCCAAGTATAAAATCCAAGATATCTTTTTTATTTGCATATCAAGCTCAAATCTTCTCCTAAACGCAAACAAAATCAAATTGGCAAAACCTAACATAAAAGAAACACTAAAGAAACCATAACTTGCCGTTATCACAGAAACATGGAACAACAACCAATAAGACTTAAGCACCGGAACGAGATTAGTAATTTGAGGATTTAGATTATTTAAAAAAGCAACAAACAAAAATACACCGCCAACAAATAACCCAGAGCCTAAAGCCAAAATATGCTTTCTAAAAAAAGAAATACTTGCAAAAACTGTGGTCCAAGAAATAAATACTATAGATTCATATGCATTTGACCACGGAGCATGATTAGATATATACCATCTTATTACCATATTTGCAGTGTGAAAGACTAAAGCAATAGAGCTCAAAATAACAAATGTTGTATCTATTTTTATAAACCTTTTACTTTTAAAAATCTCGTAAAATCCAATAAAAATAGCAAGTATTCCCAAAATTAAATATACAAAAATAAGCTTTGTAAAAATATCTATATGGTTATACAAAATTTCCAATTTAACCTTTAATTTTGAAGGTATTACTGATCCTGACAACCTTTTTTGTAGGTTGTATATCTTTTTGGCTTCTATTTTTGCCATCTTAATATTACAGTCTGATGCAGCATCTAAGAATTTTCCAAATATCTTCAAATAAACCATTGCTAAAACGGGGTTTACCTTTTTTAATTCCTGCGGGGAATACCATGTATAATTAACGCTTTTTGGATTCATAGGGGGAAAAAGTTTAAAAATAGACAAGGTGTAAACAGAATTGGCTACAATAATTCTGTCGTTTAGATTTATTAAATCTCGATCAAAAGTACTTCTCAAAGGAGGGGGTGTACTAAGGGCTCTAAGCACAATTTCCTTTAACTTATAACGACCTTTTTCGTCAAAAAAAGCATCGTAAGACAATCTTTTTCCTTTAGACTTAACACCAAGTAAAGAAATTATTTTTTTGTCTCCTACATAAATCATTGGAATTTTTTGGAAGTATTTTGGAAAAAGCACCATGCCAAGTATAACCTGATTGTAATTTAAGCCACTTATAGAATCTGTTTTAGCTATTTTATGTAATATATCTAAATCTAACGTATCCATCGGCTCAATTCTTCCTGCTGATTGAACTAAAAACTCAGACCACACGTGTGAAATGTTTTTAGATTTTTTAACCCATTTTCCAAAAGGCATGGCATTAGCGCTAAAAGATAAAAGTGACACAAAGAAAATAATAATTGGAGTCGCTATACTTAAATTTTTAGCGCATTTATAGAAAGAACTTTTTTTATAAGCCATTGAGATAACCAAACCAATAGTTAAGAGCAAAAACCCAAAGTAAACAAAGTACACTCCTGGATCATAGTTAACACTTAATATAGTTCCTCTAAAATCCTTATCATAACTCATTTGATAAAATCTAAAACCCCTATACTTTAAAATATGGTTCATATAAATATTGTAACTAAAGCTTTTTTTACCATCCTTAACCCTTACATAACTGTCAAAACTCGATGGTTGTTGGCTTCCTGGATACATTTTAACTTCAAATTTGATCAATCTTATTCTAAAGCCCAAGTCATATTTATAGACCTTGACTTTCCCACTTTCAATTTGCCTAACCAAAATCGTTGAACTTTCCTGTCCATCTCTTAAATGCAACACCCCTTTAAAACCAAAGAACTTTGTTATAGCAGCACCTATAATGATAATCAAAATAGAAACATGTACAGTGAAAATAGGTATTTTTTTATATATTTCATATTTAAACAGAGCACCTAAAACATTTAAAAACAAAGCAAAAATTATCAAAGCAAACCAAAGGGTTGAGTAAATATTTAGTCTTGCTTCAAGTTCACTCGGGAAAAAGGTAGCCTTAGCTTGAAACAAAATAAAAACAAATAGCACAACCAAACCAAACTTTAATGAAAATAAAAAATCCAATGCCTTTTTTACGTTAATCATAACAGACCTCGCGATCACATTTTATATAATTACACAGAATTGACAATCACAATTTTTTACTGATATAGTATACAAATAAAGGTAGGAGGTTAAAAAATGAGTCAGAACTCAAATAAAAATCTCTTTGAGGCAGCTAAAGAATGTAACAAAGAGAAAATAAAAAGCCTTATAGATAGTGGTGTAAATATCAATTACAAAAATAAATTAGGAGAAACACCTCTAATGGCTGCGGTATCTTCTAACTGTATTGAGGTAGTTCAACTCCTCATAGAAAAGGGCGCAAAAGTAAACGCAAAAAATAAATGGGGAAACAGCGTCTTGATGGAAGCAATCATAGCTGAAGCTTCACTTGATATTGTAAAGACATTAGTAGAAAACGGGGCTTTTGTTAACGCAAGAGACAAATGGAAAAATACACCTTTAATAGAGGCATCAAGAAGAGGGCTCTTTGAAATTGTTAAATTTTTAGTAGAAAACGGAGCAGATGTGAATGCAAAAAACAACTATAACAACACTGCCTTAATGGCGGCATCTGAAGGAATAAAAGGAGATGGATTCTTAAACATAGTGCAATTTTTAGTCGATAACGGAGCAAAAATTAACTTACAAGATTCCATGGGAGAGACAGCCCTTATTAAGGCGTCTCTCCGAGGAAACTTAGATATAGTAAAATATCTAATAGAAAAAGGGGCAGATCCTGAACTAAGAGATGTAAACGATTACACAGCTTTAAAGAAAGCCAAAGAATTCAGACAGTTTCACGTAGTAAATTACTTGGAAAACCTGTGACCACTTTCGCTATTTAGGATATCCTTAGCGTGATACTGAAGATACTGAGTAACTTCTTCAGCCTGTTTCTTTGTTAAAGCAGCCCTCTTTGTCATGACCCTCAAAGTTGCTGGCCACTGATTTGCTGTAAATGTAGTGGTTCTGGGTAGTGCATGGCACATGGAACATCTTTCATGAAACAAAGGAGAAATTCTATCCCATACATCTTTAACATCTTTTACAAGATACTTTGATTTAACCCAGACACCTTTCAAAATAACTTTTTCCCAAACAAGTTGTGTATCCTCATCTTTCACAGTTTTAATAACTTTAACAAGATTTACACCATCAGGCTCAAGTTCTGCCACAACTATTCTCTTACCCTCGAAAGCATAAATAACGCATTTTAACCCTTTTTGTCTCCAACCTTCAATAGAAACTTCTGACATACCATTTTCATTCTTGATTACTGAAACCTTTGAACCTACTTCTAAACTCCCTATAGCCTGTTTACCGCTTTTATCTTTGAAAATCGTCATAGAGGAGGACGCAAACATTGCGTCCTCCGTTGCCAAAGAACTAAATGAAATAGTTAACAAGAAAGCTATCGTTATTGTAGTTACCCTCATTAAACCTTTCCTAAAAAATGTTTCCATAAAAATCATCAACCTCCTTCTGGAACGCTGAATGCTGTAACAACTGGCGGTTTTCTCCTGTATTTTTCTACCTTAACAAGGCAGGTATTAGCTATATTTCCTTGTGCCAGTTTGGATGTTCCTTTATCGAGGGTTACTAAGTTAACATTTCCATGCTTACACATTGCACCCACTTCTCCTGGCCTGTCTGGGTCATACCACGCACCTTCGTGTATCAATATCACTCCCTCTCTAATCCTATCAGTAATTACTGCACTGACAAGAACCTTGCCCCTTCCATTGTACACAAGCACTATGTCATTATCCTTGATGCCAAAACGCTTAGCGTCTTTAGGATTAATCCACATAGGCTCCCTGCCATTAACTTCATACAGACTTCTCAACCATGTATTGTCAAGTTGTGAATGTAATCTGAATTTAGAATGAGATGATAGTAAATGTAAAGGATACTTCTTTGCCTTTTTACTACCCAACCACTCCACCGGCTCAAGCCAAGTAGGATGCGGCGGGCAATCATCATATTTGTACTTGGCTATTGTATTCGAATATATCTCTATCTTGCCCGAAGGTGTTCCAAGTGGATTCTTTATAGGATCTTTTCTAAAGTCACCATACCTTACCCATTGTTTAGATTCCTCAGGAACCGGGAACTCCACGTAACCTCTCTCCCAAAACTCGTCAAAGTCCGGCATAGGTACTTTAAGAACCTTAGCCTGCTTTTGCGCTACAGAGTAAAAATGCTTAATCCAATCCATCTCACTTCTACCTTCGGTGTATTTGTCGCCAAATCCAAGCCTATCAGAAATCATTGAAAATATTTCATAGTCACTCTTTGACTCATAAAGTGGGTCAATCACCTTTTTCATTGCCACAATCCAGCGATTGCTGTACTCACTCATCGTTTCAATATCATTTCTTTCAAAAGTTGTGGTTACAGGCAAAACAATATCAGCAAATTTCGCTGTAGAAGTCCAATAAATCTCATTAACAATAATTGTATCAGGTCTTCTCCAAGCTTCTATCTCTCTGTTTCTATTCATTTGATGACTAAATGGGTTACCGCCAGCCCACCAAACCATCTTTATCAATGGATATTTAATTCTTTGGCCATCATAATCTATAACTTTCCCAGGATGTAATAACAAATCACTCAAAACATGAGCTTGTGGCATTGCAACTTTAATAGGGTTATCACCTGCAGAAATACCTGGTAGGGATGGTGACTTAGCTTCAGGGGCACCACCGGAGGCGTAATGATAACTAAATCCAAAACCACCACCAGGCAATCCAATTTGACCAAGCATAGCAGCTAATGTAACTATCATCCATGGAGCCTGTTCTCCGTGATCCTGTCTTTGAATTGCCCAGCCGCTCATTATCATTGTTCTTCCTTTAGCCATTGTCCTTGCAATTCTCTTGATTGTATCAGCGCTGATCTCTGTTATCTTTTCAGCCCATTCAGGCGTCTTTGGAACACCGTCAGTCTTACCCAATAAATAAGGAAGAAACTTATCAAAACCAACAGTGTATTTGTCCAAGAATTCCTTGTCATAGAGATTTTCTTTGTAAAGTGTGTAGGCAATGGCAAGCATCATGGCCACATCTGTATTAGGCCTTATTGGGATCCATTCAGCGTTTAGATACTCTGCTGTATCTGTCATCCTTGGATCTATTGAAATAATCGTCTTTCCCCTATATTTGAGCTCTTTTACTGTGTTGTAAGCATAGTGATCCGGTGGATCCCAACCAATTTGGTTGTTCTTCAAGAGATCTGCACCCCAAAGGATGATTGTGTCGGTATACTCAAGGATCGTTGGCCAAGCTGTTTGTCTGTCGTAAACTTCTATATTTCCTGTAACGTGCGGTAAAATTGTCATGGCCGCCTGGACACTAAAATCTCCTGTACAATCTGTAAAACCACCAAATAGATTCAACATTCTCCTTAGAAGAGTTGGAGCAGCATGTAACTTCCCAACACTATGCCAATCCACACTTCCTGCAAAAAAGGCAGAGTTACCGTATTTTTTCTTAATCCTCTTCATTTCTTTCACTATAATATCAATAACCTTATCCCAGCTAACCCTAACAAACCTATCTCTACCCCTTAAAGATTTATTGCTTCTATAACCATGTTTAAGATAGCTTTCCCTCACCATTGGGTATTTTACCCTATTTTCCGCGTTAACCCTATCAGCTAAGCCTTGAATCATGGGGATAGGGTATTCGTCAACAAAAGGTTTTACATGTGTGAACTCTCCACCTTCAACAAAAGCCTCTACGGATCCCCAATGTGTAGCTGTAGTTGTTTTATAAGTTTCCAATACTGGTTTACTTGGAAGCCTCTTTCCAAATGCAGTAGGAGCCAAATATG
>WFQR01000094.1 GCA_015486955.1 Hippea sp.
ATCATTGACTTGAATTCTTCCTTCAATTGTGTAAAAATCAGATCATACATGTGATTTTCCTCCTTTGAAGGGTTAGTTGTCAAAGAGGGGTTATAACATATAACCTCTCTCCCTTCAAAGGGTGACACAAGTAATTTTACACTGCCGTTTTTTTGAATTAATCACACCGTTTTTTTTTGCACAAATTCTTATGTTTTTTCTTAGTTTGAAAGCTTCGTTGTGTATTTTAGTTTGCTCTATAATTATCTTGAACTCCTTTGTCCGAGTGAAGGACGAAGTTTAATTTAAAAAATTGTTTACAAATAGTTTATGCTAACCTTGTATTTGATAGATAGAAGTTTAAATGTGTGGAGGAGTGTCTATGGTCAAAATCAGGAATGTTCTATTACTAATTTTGTTTATTTTAATCAGTTTTAGTGCATATTCTGGAACTGCAACTTATTATCTTGCTCCAATTGATGTTTTTGGTGTTCGGGGAGGGCAGTCATCTTATGTTACTCCTAAGGAGTTGACAAAGGGTGATAGGGTTGACCTTGCACAGAGTTTAAGCGGCCAGCCTGGTATAAACACAGTTGCAAAGGGCCCTGCGGCTTACGATATAGTGGTCAATGGTCTTAACAGGGATAATATTAATGTTATAGTTGACGGTGCGAGGGTTTACGGGGGTTGTCCTTCAAGGATGGATTCCCCTATTTTCCATATTCCAACAAACGCTATTCAGGTGGTCAAAATAACATACGGACCCTTTGATGTCACCAACGAAGGCTCTTTGGGTGGTGCCGTAAAAATAGAAACAATAGCACCAAGAAAAGGAACGCATGCCAATATTAATTTAAACACAAACTCATACGGTTTTTTTAATCCCAATATTGAGGCTTCATATTACAAAGGAAAGGTCTATTTTGTTGGTGGTTATTCCTATGAAACAGCATTGCCCTACAAGGATGGGAATGGTAAAAGGATAACAGACATGATTAATTACAATCATCCACCAAAGAGGGCTTACTATATGAATTCATTCTTTGGCAAAATGGGTTACACACCGACGCCGGATACCAACATATATCTATCTTATCTAAAGAAAAACTCAAACGATGTGCTATATCCATTCCTTGGCATGGATGCGATCTATGATAGAACAAACATAGTTACACTGCATTTCAAAAAAGGCAAAGTTAACCCGCTTTTGGAAAATATTAAATTTAAACTGTATTACAGCGATGTGTATCACTTGATGACAAATCAATACAGAAACGCACCACAGTTTGCATCTGTTTATGCAGCCACTCACACATTTGGCGGCTCCTTTTCCTTGGATGTTAAAGGGATAACCGTTGGAACGAATAGTTTTATTAGAAAATGGTTTGCAGAGAAAACCAATGTGAGAATGGCTAAATTTATGATACCAGATGTTATGCTTGTTAATCACGGTTTTTATGTTAAAAAGGGTTTAAAACTTTCAAAGGCTCTCACTCTGGAGATGGGCGGAAGGCTGGACTACACCGTAGCAAGGCCAGATAAAGGCCTGCAGCAGGATAATGAAAAAACCTTTCCAATGTTCCTTGCTTTGTATAAAAAATTCTATGGAACAACACCTGAAAGGAATAGAAAGAATTTCTACGCGAGCGGTTATGTAAACTTTAACTACTCGATGGATTCAAACAATAGCGTTTCTTTAGGTTTTGGTCACTCTGCACGAACGCCAGATCCAGAGGAAAGGTATGTCTTTCTTCTAAAGCCTGTTGGTGTATGGCTTGGAAATCCTAACCTTGACCCTGTGAAGAACAACGAGTTTGATTTTGGCTATAAAGGCGACATGGGAGCTTTAAAAATAAACTTAAATGCTTTCTATAGGTATTTGACTGACTATATTACGCTGACAAAAGTAAAAGATAATGGCAAGATATATGTTCTCTATGAAAATACAGATGCTTACATGATGGGGTTAGATGCCAAGTTGAGCTACGACCTTCTTGATTGTTTGAGGCTTACCTCTGTCACTTCATACATTTTTGGACATCAGGATACAGACGGCGGCAAGCATATAAACAGTTCCAATATGCCCGACATTGTTCCTTTAAGGGAAAGGTTTGTTGTAAGGTTTCACAAGCCGAGGTACTCCGTTGAGGCAGAGACCATACTGTCTGCCCGGCAGACAAGGGTAAACTCAGATGTCCACGAAAAACCTACGCCGGGATATGGATTGTTAAACTTGAGAGCAGAGTATAAATACAGGGGGCTATTCATCGAAGCTGGAGTCGATAATGTTTTTGATAAAGAGTGCTACTCCTACACAGATTACTACTCAAATCCATTTAACACGGGCGTTAAACTACCATTGCCAGGAAGGACTTATTATTTGAATGTTGCTTACAGGTTTTAATTTATGTAAGCTAAAGGAACCTTTGAACGCTTGCTTAAATAAGCGGATCGTGTTTTTAATTTGTTGAGTTTGGGAAATGAAAAAGTGGTTTTGACTATAGAAGGTAAAACAAAAAGATACAAGGTTTACTCTTTTTTTATATCACTACTTTTCCACCTATTCCTGTTTGTTTTTTCTATTAAAGCCCTTGTTGTCTTGCAAGATAATCTTTCTAAGAGCAAAGACGTTGAAGTTGATCTTGTTAATATTGAGAGACCGAAAGTTCTGATTCCAGCTCCCTTAACTCCACCTGTCGTAAAGAATATAGTCAAGAGTGTTCAAGTTAATAGTAGAGGCGTTGTAGCTATAAAACAGAAGGTTGTTATTCCAGATATTAAAAGTGTGCCAAAAATAGTCGATGTTCCCAATGTGAGAAGGATAGAAATTGCCAAGCCTCTTAATAAGAGGGTGCTCAACATAGATGAAAATGCACTGGACAAGGTTTTGGTTTCAGCCCATCCTGAAAGATATGTGGGCTCTGTTCCTTCAAGAATAGATGTAAAACTCAATAGAGCTGTTAAACCTATCAATGTTGCTGCTCCCGTTCTGCCTAATATTGGGGAGAGAAGGGTTAAAAATGCCATTCCAAAAAGCCTGTATGACTCTCTGCTTGCTCGCTACACTGCTTTGGTTCGAGACATTATAGAGAAACACAAGTTTTATCCTGAGATTGCAAGGGAAGAGGGGGTTGAGGGAAAGGTACTGCTTGAGTTTAAGGTTCTTAAGAACGGAAAACTGGCATTTGTAAAGGTTCTCAAATCCTCTTCTTATGATATGCTTGACTCTGCAGCTGTTTATTCGGTTAAAAAGGCAGCTCCCTTTCCATCGATACCACGAAAGCTTGGCAAAAAAGCTCTTACAATGAGACTTTGGATAAAATTTGAGCTTGGAGGTTAGAGATGAAGGCGTTGAGCTTTTTGGTGGTTGTGCTATTTTTGTTGTCTGTTTCAAGCTTATCCCCTGCCATGACGGTAATTAAAAGGGATAGAAATGGTGATGGAAAAATAGACGAAATCATATATATGAAAAATAAGAATTTCTACAAGGTGCTTCTTGACACCAACGGAGACGGTGTGATGGATGTGTGCAATCTCTATAGAAATGGAAAGTTGATTAAGCAGCTACAAGATACGAACAAAGATGGCAAGATGGATGTGGCTATGTACTTTGACAAAAAGGGCGAGATAGAAAAAGAGGAGATAGATACTAATCACGATGAGAAGTTTGACCTCATAGATTTATATAACAGTGGCAAACTTATTGAACAGGAAAAAGATACAAACCACGATGACAAGATGGATGAGTTTATATATTTTGACAAAAACGGTAAGGTTAAAAAGGTTGAAAGGGATTTGAATGTCGATGGTAAGGTGGACTACTGGGCTTATTACTCAAGTGGCGAGGTTTCTAAAGTTGTTTTAGATAAAAACCACGATGGGAAACCAGATATGTGGGTATTTTACGATAAAAATGGTAAGAAAAGAGAGGTGGAGCTCGATAAAAATCATGATGGAAAGCCAGATTACTGGTATCATTACAAAAATGGCAAGCTTAAAGAGGTAGATGCAGATAGTAATAACGATGGAAAGGTCGATATAAAGTGGTTTTATAAAGATGGTAAGATAGTCAGGGTTGAGAGAGATACAAACTTTGATGGTAAGATGGACGAGATTATTGACAAAGGCGAGTTTAAAGTTAAAAAATAGTTTTTTGAAAAATGAAACAGAGGGTTTTGCTCGTTGAAGATGATATCGAGCTAAATCATACAATAACAGAGTTTCTCATTATGTCCAACTTCGATGTTGTGTCTGCCTATGATGGAGATGAGGCTTTGAATGCAATGTATGAGAGCAACTTTGATGTTGTTTTACTCGATATAAAACTCCCCAAAATGAATGGGTTTGATGTTGCAAAGGAGATAAGAAGAAGTTTCTCAACTCCTATTATATTTATAACTTCTTTAGATGGTGAGACAAATGTTGTTAAAGCTTTTTTGAACGGCGGAGATGACTACATAAGAAAACCGTTTTCACTGAAAGAGTTAAAAGTCAGGATTGATGCGATCCTGAGGCGTGTGTATGGGAGCAAGGATAGTGTTGTTAAAGTGTCTAACGGCATAGAGTTTGATCTGGAAAAACTTGAGCTTTACAAAAATGGTGAAAGGGTAAAACTTAAGACCAAAGAGTTGAAACTTTTGAAGTTGTTTCTTCAAAATAAGGGTAGGGTTTTATCCAAAGGTGTGATTTTTGATAACATTTACGACTACTATGAGGAGCCAAATGAGTACTCCTTAAGGACTTTTATAAACAACTTAAGGAGGGTGATAGGAAAGGATAAGATTGAGACTGTAAAGAACACAGGCTACAGATATGTTGGCTGAGAAGCGCTCGTTGAGAAGATTCCTTCTCTTCTATTTGACATCTACCTTTCTCCTTGTGGCTTCAGGTGAGTACCTTTACTATCTATTTGCAAAAAACAAAATTATTGAGGAAGAGAAGTATTTTATAAGGAGTGAGCTGAGATATTTTCTGACCCAGAATCCCAACATTCCCGATATTGTAAAATTGAGGAAGCTGCAAGAAAAGCATATTTTTAACATTAAGATTGCCATTTACAAAAACAATAAGTATGTTTACGGAGATTTTAAACCAGAAAAGATATATTTCAACAATGAATCTTGGGTTCAGGATAATAAAGTCTATTTTTTACTCATTTTACCTAAAAATTGGGGCAAAATATATATTTTATGTTCAAAAAAGATAAACAGGAAATCATTGTTAAGCTTAAGGAAAGAACTGTTGTTGTTTAATATTTTTGCTGCTCTATTTGTGTCAATAAGTTCTTTTGTTCTTGGGAAAATTTTTTTAAAACCTATGAGGGAAGCTATCAAAAATACAGAGGAATTTTTGGATGATGTAACTCACGAGATGAACACACCTTTAAGTATTATTATTAACAATATAGAAATGCTTGAATTCAAGGGCATTGATATGGATGAGACTAAAAGAATAAAATCTGCATCTTTAAGGTTGAGCAAGCTCTTTGAGGATTTAGTTTATGTTAAGTTTAACAAAGAAAAAAAGAGAAACATAGAAGAAGTTGAGCTTTTGGATTTTGTTAATGATAGATTTATAACTTTTTCGCAATTGATAGAAAGCAAAGGTTTGAAAGTTATTAAAGAACTTAGAAGTTTAAAAGTTAAGATGGACAAAGAAGATTTACTTAGGATTATTGATAATATTTTATCCAACGCAATTAAATACTCTCCCCAAAATAGTGACATCAAGCTTCTTTTAAACGTAGATGAATCAAAAAGTTTAGTAGTGGAAAATGTAGGTAATATATCGGATCTTAATCATGTAACCAAGAAGTTTTTTAGGGAAAGCTCAAAAACGGGAGGTTTAGGACTTGGTCTATACATTGTTGAAAGGATTTGCAATGATTACTCTTTGGGATTAAAAATTAATTCAAACGGTTCTTATGTTTCTGTGAAAGTAGATTTCAGCTCTGTTTCTGTTTAGATTTGGTTTATAATAGGGAAATAAATTGGTTATGTCTTTACCCAATTTTATAAGCTTTCTTGCAGCCCCTCAAGAGGAGAGGGAATATGAGAATCTTTCCTCTCCTCTTTTTTATCAAAATTGATCTAAATCAAGGATTTATGGTTTTATGTGTAGTATAAAGGAAAAAAAGGAAGATGGAATTATTGTTAAAAGATAATTTAAGGAATTGACAGATTGGTTAAATTTTGATAAAAAATAAATCATTAAGAAGCGGGGGGGATGGTTAAATCTTCCAATTATTTTTTAAAACTTTGTATACGTTTATTTGGAGGTGTTTATGGGTAAGGACAAGAAGAAAGGTGGCGTCTCAAGAAGAAGTATCTTAAAATCGGCAGCTGTTGGTGGAGTTGGTGCTGCTGTAATTGGTGCTGGTTTGGCTGCCACAAAGACGCCAAAGGCAGATGCTGCTGGGATTTCTGGTGAACTTGCCAAGGTGATGAAAGAAAGAGGTTTGTCTCCTGAGGATGTTTTGAATGCTGCTAAAACATATGTACCTGAAGGCGTGCATGATCCTTATTTGTGTGTTTCATCTGGTGGACAGAGTGGTCACCTGATACTTTATGGCGTTCCTTCAATGAGAATCATCAAGGTTGTTGCAGTGTTTGGAAAGGAAACTTGGCAGGGTTGGGGCTACGATAAAGAGTCTCAAGAAATTCTAAAACAGGGTGCAGTGCAAGGTAAACCTGTTTATACGGGTGATACGCACCATCCAGGATTCTCAGAAACTAACGGTGACTACGATGGTGAATATGTTTTTATCAACGATAAGAGTCAAGGTAGGGTTGCTGTAATCGACACAAGGGATTGGCAGACAAAACAGATAGTTAAAAACCCTGTTTTGAAATCTACACATGGTGGAACGAGTGTAACTGAAAATACAGAGTACGTATTTACGGCTTGTCAGTATGCAGCACCTTATGACAACAAGTACCATGATCCAATGGATCAGAAGGTTTACAACACTATCTTTAGGGGCGGTCACACCTATTGGAAGTTCGATAGAAAGAAAGGTAGAATCGATATGGAGAACTCATTCACAATCGAACTTCCTCCGTACATGCAGGATATAAACGACTGTGGTAAAAGAATGAGCCGTGAATGGGGCTTCTCAAACTCATTTAATACCGAGAGGTATATTGGTGGAATTGAAAGGGGCAACCCACCATTTGAGGCTGGTTGTTCCGCAAATGACACAGACTTTATCCATATGACTAACTGGAAAAAGGCTGAAGAGGTCATAAAGAAGGGTGATTATAAGGTTATTAACGGACATAAAGTTATTCCTATAGACGTTGCTGTCGAAAACGGGCTTGTCTATTTAATTCCTGTTATGAAGAGTCCACACGGAATTACAGTGAGCCCATGCGGTAGGTACATACTAGCATCGGGTAAACTCGATACGCATACTTCTGTTTATGATTTTAAGAAGATTATGCACCTTATAGAAAATAAGATTTACGATGGAAGGGATCCTTACGGAATTCCTATTCTATCGATGAGGAAAACGCTGCACGGAATGGTGCAAACAGGTCTTGGGCCTTTACACAATCAATTCGACATCGCTGATACCCACATTGCTTACAACTCTCTCTTTGTTGACTCCGCTATCGTTAAATATGATTATGTTAAATTGAAAGTTTTAGACAGAATTCCTATACATTACAACGTTGGGCATTTGACTGCTGTTCATGGTGATACAGTAAATCCGAGAGGTCAATATTTGATCTCACTCAATAAATTGGCGATCGATAGATTCGTTGAGGTTGGTCCTCTTCATCCTCAGAACCATGAGTTGATAGATATTTCCGATCCTTTAAACAAAAAGATGAGAATGCTTTACGCAATGCCTGTTCCTATTGGTGAACCTCACTACGCTCAAATAATAGAGACTAAGATTGTGGAAAAGAGGGCATGGAAGGTTTATCCTCTTGGAACAGATCCTACAACCATGACGAGGTCTCCTTACAGGACATTGCCTGGTAGGGAAAAGATCATTAGAAAAGGTAACCATGTCGAAGTATGGATGACAGCGATCAGGAGTCATTTCAATCCAGAGCATATCTACTGCAAGGTTGGTGATAAAGTTACAATTCACATCACCAATCTTGAAAGGGCAGAGGATGAAACCCATGACTTCGGAGTATACTACTTTAACGTTACTGCATCCCTTGAACCAGGAAAGACAGCAACAGTTGAGTTTGTGGCTGATCAAGAGGGAATTTATCCTTACTACTGTCAGGAATTTTGCTCTGCTTTACACCTTGAGATGTTTGGTTATATTGCTGTTTTACCTAAGGATGCAGAGTTCCCAGAGGGTGCTTTCTTTAACAATGAAGAATAAAGTTAAATGAGAAAGGAGCTTTTTATGAGAAGAATTTTTAGGATTGAATTGATACTGTTTGCTATAGTAGCACTCTTGGGTTTAGGTGTCGCAAATGTACAGGCAGGAACTAATTACAAGAAGTTGTATTTTAAAACCATAAAAACAAATGATGGCATAAGGGCTCAGATTAAAGCAGCTAAAAAGCAGCTCAAAAAATTAGGATACGAGAAGAATGCTACAGCAGTTCAGATTATGAGCGATGCCAATGATCAAATAAGGTATGCAAATGAGGTTAGAGCTAAAGCTGATAAGTTAGCAAAAGAAGGAAAGTACAAAGCTGCATATCTTTGGGCTTATCAGGAATTTCAGTATCTTGTAAAAGCTGTAGTTAAACTACACGTTATCCAAAACTTGATTACTACCAAGAAAAAGTAGTTTTTTAGGCTTGGGCGGGACTATCCCGCCCAAAAAATTTGTTAGGAGGTGTTACGGTATGAAAAAGCTTGTTTTTATGTTTGTGGTGGCAACTTTCTTGTTGAGTATGTCAACAAATTTTGCTGTAGCGGGTGATAAATCTAATCAAAAACTTACAAAAGAACAAATTGCGAAACTTCGAGATGTATTTGATAATTACGGCTGCAGTGGTTGTCATATGTATATGCACAGGGATAGTACATCAGGTCCAGCAGTTGCAGTAATTGCGGCTATGGCTAAAGCTAAACCTAAAAGTTGGGTTATAAGCTGGATTATGGACCCAAAGAAACATTACAATGAGCCTGATGTTAAGGCATTGATACACCAATATGTTCAATATATGCCCAATAATGGTGTTACCAAAAAGGATGCTGAGAAGCTTTATGAGTACCTAATGGCTGTTGCAGATGGATTAGTTAAGAAATAATTTACTTAAGGAGAAGCGTCAAAGTGAAGCTCGAAAGGTATCAGATTTACGGGTTGATAGGAGCAGCAATTTTTTTCGTCACTCTTTTGTGGCCAAGAATTTATAACAAGAAGGCTTATTACTACAAATTGGCAGGTTCAAGGGTTGAGCTTGTCTATGGACTCAAAGGTTGGGTTAAGAAGTGGGAAAAGTTAGGTCGCAGTATTCCAAGATTTATTGTTCCTGTTGGTTCAAAGGTTATAGTCCCTCAAGGTTTGCCTCTTTGGAGAATTATTCTCGATGCACCTCAATATCCAAGAACAGCTTTTCCGGAAGGCTTACTTGTTAATATTTATATAAATGGGCCAGCCAATGGGTGCAAACATATGTCTTGCCTCCATGAGATCGATACCATTAATCACTATATTGGAATGCAATCCTTAAGTATTGCAGCCCCTGTTATGAGTAGATTAGGTACATATCTTGCTTTATTCATGTTTTTGAGTTTATTAGTTTTCGTATTTGTAAAGAAAAAATTACTTGGATACCTCGTTATTTTGCCTTTAGCTACCCCCTTTATATTCTTACTTGTTTTTTCTTACTGGACTCATTGGTTGGGATACAATCTAAACCCCTGGGCGTCGTTTAAAGTCCATTCCTTTACTCCTATCCTTTACGGGGTAGGTAAAGTTGCACAGTTTTCTACCCATAATAGACCGGCTATTGGTTTTACCCTTTTAATGGTTTCATTTGTGTTTATCTCACTATCTTATCTATCAAAAAGAAAATATTTAAAACAAAAGGGGCTCTTGGAAAATGAGAAGAAGAGCGCTGTTGGTGCTGCTGCTAATAGTGTTAGTGCTTAGTGGTAGTGTTTTGGCTTTGGCAAATGAGAATATTAACTACAAAACAAAATACGAGCAACAGTTAAACGTTAATAGAGGTATGGCGGCAACTGCTATAATGATACTTAACTGGTTTAAAGATCATCCAGAATACAAACAATTTAATTCCATTAAGAGTAGGGTAGGCCATTTCTATGATATCTTAAACAAAGCCAAGATTGCCCATTTTAGAGCTTTAGATCTTGCTAAAAAGGAGATGTGGGAGAATGCCTACAAGTCTTTGAAGGAAGAGTGGAATTATTTGAACGATATTGCTGTCAAAGGAAAGAAAACACAAGATGACTTAATAGAACTTGAGGGTAAACAGAAGACAGGTAAAGGTAGCGAAGATGAAAAATAGAACTTTGAAGTTGGTTTTACCAATAGTTATACCAGTTGTAATTATGGCTATTGTTTTTGTTGCTATGTTCGGTATACCCAAAAAGAATAATGCTTTAAAACCTGTTCCTATACGATGGGGGGAGGATACCTGCGTGCGCTGTGATATGAGCATCGTTGATGCCTACCATGCCGTTGAGATAATAAATCCTATTACTAAAAAGTCCTATAAATTCGATGATATAGGATGTGCAGTCTTGTGGCTTTATAAAGAACACAAGTTTAAATGGGCCAAAAAAGCTGTTATTTGGGTAACAAGCGCAAAAGACGGTTCGTGGATAAATGCGAAAACAGCTTGTTGGGTTAGCGGTCAAATAACTCCTATGGGCTTTGGTTTTGGTGCTTATAAGAGTAAACCAAAACAGTATAAAAAGTGCATTCCCTGGAAACAGGTTGTAAAGGAAATCTTTGTTAAAGAAGAGAAGTTTGAAAAGGCTCTTTACGGGAATTATACTTCAGGGGGCAATTCCATCAGTGTTCAAAAGAAATAAATTACATATTTGGTTTGTCTTTTTTATAGTGTTTGCCTTCCCTTCGATTTCAAGGGCAAACTATCTGCAAGATCTGATTGATAAAGCAAAGCCTGGGTCGGTATTGAAACTAAAAAAGGATATATACTATGGAGATATAGTTATCAAGAAGCCACTCACTATAGATGGACAAAATCAGGCTATTATAGATGGTGAAGGAAAGGGTAATGTCATAACAATAGAATCTGATAATGTTACTATTAAGAACTTAATTATTCAGAACTCTGGTGATCAGGGTTGGGAAATGGATGCTGGAATTGCCGTAAAAAAGGCTAAGCATATTAGAATTGTTCATAATGTCATCAGAGATTGCCTTTACGGCATACAAACGAAGTATATGAACTACAGCTATATTGCCTACAACGACATCTCTTCAAAACCTTACAAGCAGGTTGGATTGAGGGGAGACGCTATTAGGCTTTGGTGGAGCCACTACAACCTTTTGAAGGGGAATTTTGTGCATGACTCGAGGGATTTAATAGTGTGGTTCTGTAGGCATGATACCATAGAAGATCAAACCAGCATTAGATCCCGATATGGTATTCACTTTATGTACTCCAATTATGATAAAGTTATTAATTACCGCGGCGATCAAAACATGGTAGGTATCTATGACATGTACACCACTAATGTTGAGATAGACAATGCAACAATTACAAATAACAACAGTGTGACAGCTATAGGCTTAGGTTTAAAGGATGCCAGTAACTTAGTGGCAAAAAATATAACTATAGAACATTGCACAAGAGGGGTTTTTGTAGATGAATCGCCTTATGAACCAGGTATGAGTTGTAAATTTGAGAATATAAGGTTTTATTTTAATACCATTGCCATGGATTTTAATACAGATGTGACGAGGAATAGGAATATATTTATTCATAATGACTATGTAGGTAACTACAAAGATATCAGGGTGAGCGGGGGCATGCTGAACGCGAGAAGAGGATATTGGAAAGAAAATTACTGGGATCGCTATGAAGGGTATGATTTAAATCATGATGGTATAGGTGATTTACCCTATTTTGAGCTAAAGTATTCTGGGGTCATTTCTGAAGATACACCCTCTTTAAGGCTTTTCACTGGTTCGCCCATTTTTAGTCTTATTAAATTTATTCAAGAGCTTATACCTTTCTCCGAACCTGCAATATTGTTAGAGGATAAAAGACCTTTGATGGATCTGTATTTACCAAAAATCAGTATTAAAAGGAGATAGTGGAAATGGACAGGCGCATCTTCGTTAAGTATCTTGGTTTGACAATTGCTGGTACGGCAATTGGAGTTGGTGCGACTCCAATTTTAACTCCACCCGAAAGAAAGTTACTTAGACCTCCTGGAGCTATCAACGAAAAGGATTTTCTTGGTGCTTGCATTAAGTGTGGTTTATGTGTCCAGATATGCCCTGTTGACTGTATAAAACTTGCAGATATAGATGAGGGTTTGGCATATCAAACACCATATATAGACGCTCGCACAAATGCATGTGATTTCTCTTGTAAGGGAATTCAGTGTGTCCTTGTTTGTCCTACTTACGCTCTTGTTCATGAGCTTGCTCCAAATGCAGAAAGTGTGAGGATGGGCCTTGCAGTGGTAAAACCTGACTTATGCCTTGCAGTAAAGGGCGAGAAATTAAAACACAAATCAAAACATAAATGGGATGAATGGAAATATAAATGGAAGGTTAACCCAGCTTCTTATATGAACGACATTTGTACGTTATGCGCAGATAAGTGTCCAATAGGTCCTGCTGCCATAACTATTGAGGAAAAAAAGGATGAAAAAACTGGTAAGACTTACCAGATTCCCGTAGTTAAACAGGGCTGTACAGGTTGTGGCGTGTGCGAGATGGTTTGTCCGGTTGATCCACCGGCTATCATAGTTATTCCAGGAATGAAGTGGGGTGAGAAGAATGGCTAACAAAGTTAAACCAAAAAGAGGGAATTTCTACGAACTTTTTATCAATACAAGAAAAATTAGACCGGGTAGAATTTCTTATAGATGTGTTAGATGGTTTACAATAATTCTAATCACAGCAACATTTGCTTTATCTTTTAAATGGGCATTGGATTTTCTTGCCGGGAGTTTGAATGGCTCAAGGTTGATGAGCTTCTTTCTAATTGATTTGTACACAGGACTTGAGTATGTTGCTGCTCACAAAATGTTAACTTTAAATGCCGTTATTGGATTTTTGACGATTTTGACAGTCTATTTTGTTGTGGGAGGTAGAGCATTTTGTGGTTGGGTTTGTCCTTACAATCTTTTAGCAGAAATTGGTGAAATTATACATGAATACTTAAGAAAAAAAGGAATTATAAAAAAGAGAAGAGACTATGATCCTAAAGTTAGATATGTATTTTGGGTTATATTTTTATTGATTCCTCTTATAACTGGTTCCATATTTTTTGAAAGTTTCAACCCAGTCGATATTTTGAATAGGGCGTTCATTTATGGTCCCACAGTAATGTTGCTTTGGGTTTTGTTGTTGCTTGTATTTGAGGTTTTTTATGCAAGGCGTTTCTGGTGTAGATATGTTTGTCCTACAGGTACAACATATGGTATGGTAGGTAAAATTGGGTTGCTGAAGGTAAAGTTTGATTTAAACAACTGCACCCATTGTGGCAATTGCTATAAAGTTTGTCTTGAGCCTACCCTTTTAACTGATGCATTGAAAAAAGCTAAGACTACAGAGGATAAAACTGCTTTTGTAGATGGTTTGGCTTGTATTAACTGTGGAAGGTGTATAGATGTTTGTCCTTACAATGCTTTAAAGTTCGACCTCAGGTATTTGGACAAGATACTTTAGGAGGAGCCATTTGATTGAAATTAAAGAACTGAATAAGGATTTTGGCAAAGGACTTGTACTTAGGGATATAGATTTAAAGATAGAAAAAGGTGAAAGGGTAATGGTTGTAGGTGGGAATGGCAGTGGCAAGACTACCCTTTTGAGGTGTATAATTGGTTCCTATGTTTATGATGGTGAAGTTACAGTAAAGGGATTGCATTCAAGAAAAGATAAAGCAGAACTTGCTAAAATTATAGGTTATGTGCCACAGATTCCACCACCTATACTCATGACGGTTGAACAATTGATTGATTTTGTTTGTAAAGTCGATAGTAACTCTGACGAAAGAGAAATTGTTTACAGTGTTTTGGATAGGCTACAGTTTGAAAAAGAGGGTATAAAGCGCCATTTTAAAAAGCTTTCTGGTGGTATGCAGAAAAAGGTTCTTGTGGCTATTGCTTTAGGTAGAGAACCAGAAATTCTAATTTTGGACGAACCATTGGCTTACATTGATCCAAGGAGTAGAGAGATAATCTCAGAAGTTGTAAATAGTATGCCCGACGACCTGACTTTACTTTATACTTCTCACAGAGAGGAAAAAGGCAATATTAGGGCTTCAAGGATTATTGAAATGGATAATGGATATATTATTAGAGATGAGGCAATATAAAGTCAAATCTATTTATTTTTTAGGAGGTGTTTCTATGCGGATCTTCAAAGTTATTTGTTATCTTGTTTTTCTTTTTCTTGTTTCACTTATGTTTGCTGCGGTTAGTCAAGCTGAATCGAACTTGAAACCTCAGCCGATAAAATTTGGGCACGATAAATGTCAAAGGTGCATGATGAAGATTAGGAGCCCCTATTTTTCGGCTGAGGTTGGAAATCCGCTAACGGGTAAGGTTTATAAATTCGATGATATTGGTTGTGCTGTCATGTGGCTTTACCACGATTGTCATTTTAATTGGTCAAAAGAAGCTGTTGTGTGGGTAACTGATGCAAAAACAGGTAAGTGGCTGAACGCAGAAGATGCCTGTTGGGTTGACGGTATGATGACTCCTATGCATTTTGGGTTAGGTGCTTTTAAAAAGGGTGAGATTGGTAAAAAGTGCCTGAATTGGAATGAAGCAAAGAGGTTGCTTCTTGAAAGAGGGATAAAAAAGGAAAAGATGATGATGAAGAGGATGCCAAAAATTCTTAAGATGAAGCTTAAGAAAATGTGTACCTTGAAGTAATATTTTTTGAAGAGCAGGGATAATTTATTGGGGGGCTGCAAGTTGAGAAATTTTTTAAACATGATGATTTTTGAGATAAAAGACGCTTTTAGGGGCAAATGGTTTTACATATATTTTATAATCTTTTTCGGATTGATGGCTGGTTTTTTGTGGTCTGGTATAACTGCCTCTCAGGTGCTTGGATTTACAGGTTTAACAAGAGTCCTGATTGGTTATATAGAAATAACTATTGTTATTTTACCCCTTTTTATTTTAATCAGCGCTTCAAGATCTGTTGTTATGGAAAGAGAACTCTTTATTCTTGAGTATCTTGTTTCTTTTCCTGTTTCCATAGCACAGTACTACTGGGGTAAATTTGTAGGAAGATTTATAGTAACCATTATTCCCATTTACACTGCTTTGCTTTTTAGTATAATTTGGGGATTTCTTAAACATTTCTCTATTCCATGGGGTGTATATTTTATATATTCTGGGCTTGTTGCCGCTTTGAGCTTGTGTTTCCTTGGTATATCATATTTTATATCTTCCTTATCCCAAAGACAGGATACGGCTATTTTCACCGCTTTCTTTGTTTGGTTTTTCTTTGTTGTGCTTTTGGATGTGGGTATTTTGGGTCTGTTTTTGAAATTTGGTATAAGTTTAAACCTCGTTCTTGCTATGGCGTTGGCTAACCCTTTGGAGCTTTTTAGAATCGCTGCGTTTAGTTTGTTTGATGTTAAGCTTGCAGTCATAGGCCCCATAGCCTGGACACTGCTGGGTAAAATAGGAAACAATGGCTTGATTTTAATTTCTTATATATATCCAATTTTTATGGGTCTGTTTATAGGATTTATAGGTCTTATTTACTTTAAAAACAACGATTTTATCTAAAATTTATCTAAAAAAGGAGAGAGATATGTTGAGAGAAGTATTAATAACTATTGCTGTGCTGAGTTTTAGCATAAATTCATTTGCAGGCAATTTACAGAGCGTGATTAACAACGCAAAAAGTGGCTCTACTGTGAATTTGAAGAAAAAGGTTTACAAGGGTGGTATTGTAATTAAGAAGACGATTACGCTAAATTGCAACGGAGCAACCATAGATGCTATGGGTAAGAAGGATGTTGTTTCCATAAAAATGGCTAAAAATGTAGTTTTAGAAAACTGTATATTAAAAAACTCAGGCTCAAGTGGTTGGAGAATGGATGCGGGTATTAAGCTTGTTGGTGCAAAAAATGCAAAAATACTAAATAACAAAATAGAGAACTGTCTCTACGGCATAGTTGCAAAGAATGCAAAGGGTGTTCTGATTAAAGGTAATGAAATTGCGTCAAAACCCTATAGCGAAGGTGTAAAAGGTGATGCGATAAGGTTGTGGTGGAGTAGTAATAGTAAGGTTGTGGGAAATTTTGTTCACGATTCCAGGGATGTGGTTTCAATTTTTTCTAATGACGTTTTGTTCGAATCTAATAAAGTCAGGAATTCTCATATAGGAACTATGGTACAGAATTCTGACAGAAATAGGATTGTTAACTTTAAGGGAGTAGACAATGAAGTTGGCATACTCATAAACTCTTCGGAGGATACAACAATAGAAAAGTTTTTTATTAAAGATAGCAAAAAATATAGGGGAATAGTTCTTGTTAGAGCAAGCAATACCCATATAAAAAGTGGAAAAATAGAGAATTGTAAAAAAGGATTGGTTTTTAATTTATCTCCAGCTAAAAGCGGTACTAAAAATTATTTAGATGACGTGAGATTTGTTAATAACTTGATAGGTATATATTTGCACACTACGGCAAAACAGAGGAGTAGGAACATTATTAAAAATGTAAGGTACATTAATAACAAGACTAACTTAATGGATGAATGGAAAACGCATAAGTAGGGGGTGTTTATGAGAAGCTCTTTTAAAATTGGACTGTGGTTTTTAGCAGCAGGACTTCTTGTGCTTATCGTTGTTACTATTGATATGTTTAATGAATATGGCTCTAAAGGTGAAGTTAAACTTTTGCCAAATGTGACTGTGGATGGTAAGGTCAAGCCAGGGGAATATACAAACCACTTCTTTGATAAAAAAACCAAGTTCAGTTTATACTGGAGGATTATAGGTGGAAAAGTCTACTTTGGTATGCACTCACCAAAAAAGGGTTGGGTTGCTATTGGTCTTGGCGCAAAAAGAGCCATGCAAGATGCAGATATTTATATAGCTTACGTTAAAAATGGTAAGGCTTATTTAAGTGAAGAGTGGGGAAATACACCTTACTCTCATATTCCTTTAAGCAGTATGGGTGAAAAGAGCGTTGTAGAAAAATATGCGGGCAGCGTGACAGCAAAGGGAGTAGATATAGAGTTTGTTAGGCCTTTAAAGGTGAACGAAAAGCATGTTAAATCAATACTGAATAAAAACATGAAAGTTATTTTCGCATATTCTAATTCTGCAGATTTCACAACTTACCACGGTCCTGGATCAAGGGGTACAATGACAATCAACTTTTTCTCAAAGCCCGTTTCCAAAAAAGCCCCTGGTCTTCATATGTGGGTTGAAGATGTGAAATCTTATCAGATAGCGGGAATTGTGTGGGGTGTACTATTCTTGATGGTTGCACTTATATCATTTGTAAGCGGTTGGATAGAAAAAGATCCACATTCACCTATATATATAAGTAAAGAAGCTGTGGGTACAGGTCCTTTCGTAAGTATTATGCTGTTACTTTTTATAGATTTTGCCCTGATAATAGCCTTTATAGTTGAATTATTCATAAAAACGACGCCTTCAACGAGAGGTTTTACTGCCTCTCTTATATTTTTCATCATTGCCATTGTCATTGCCCTATATAGGCATTATTATATTGACGAGGAGGTTGTTATCCATGATCTTGATGATGAACTTCCTTGGTAGGGAGGTATGTTATGGCTGATAAGAAAATTAGAGATTTTTATACGACAAGGAGAAAAATACTTAAAGGTATGTTGGGAGCAGCGGGTGCTGGTGCACTTGGGTGTATGCTCGTTCCATTTGGAACCATTAAGGCCCCATCAGGAAAAAAAGGTAGGCAAAAGATAGCAAAAGGGGATAGATTAGTTTATGCTGTGGGGCCTAATGCAGGTAAGGAGATTAAAGTGTCAGACCTTGCAATCAATAAAGGTACTTTGGCTTTTCCGAAAGGAAAGGAAGAACATAATAACCTCATTTTGCTGTTTAGAGCAAAAGAAAGTGAATTTCAAAAGCCCACTAAAATAAATTATACAGTTGATGGTTTTTGTGCGTACAGCGCTATTTGCACGCATATGGGTTGTACCGTTGAGTGGTATCCTGAGAAACAATTTTCTTTTGATTTTCCACATCTGTTTTGTCCTTGTCATCAATCTGTATTTGATGTATTTCATGGAGCTAAAGTACTTGCAGGTCCAGCCCCAAGACCTTTACCTCAATTACCTTTAATGATTTCAGGTGGGGTGATTGCTGCAGCTGGAGACTTTGACGGGCCAATAGGACCACAACCAGGAGGTAAATGATATGGTTTATGAGTGGTTAAATGAAAGATTGGATTTAGATAGGTTTAAAAAGAAATATTTAACAAAGGTTTTTCCAGTTCATTCAACTTACTTCTTCGGTGAAATAGCACTGTTTAGTTTTGTTATTCTCATTCTAACTGGGATTTATTTGTTATTTAGTTATACACCCTCTTCAAGGTTGGTTGAGGTTGGAGGCAAAAAATTGCCTGCCGCATATCACAGCATTTTGCTGATTAATTCTCAGCCGCTCGGGGTTATCATAAGGTATGTTCATCATTGGGCAGCACACATTATGATAGCAGCTTTGATTTTACACATGATAAGGGTCTATTTTTCTGGGACTTTCAAGAAACCAAGGGAAATTAACTGGCTTGTGGGAATGGTTTTATTTACTCTTGCGATTCTGGCAGGTTTCACGGGATACTCTTTGCCGTTTGACGTACTATCTGTTGTCGCTACTGGTATAGGATACGAAATTGCAAACTCCATACCTTACATAGGACCGGCAATAGCAAAATTTGTATTTGCAGGTCAGTTTCCATCTCCAGGGTCTGTGCCAAGGTTGTATATGTATCATGTTGTCTTGCTTCCTTTATTACTGATGGTAACTATTGGCTTACATATGTTAGTCATGGTTAAACAAAAGCATAGTCAACCTTATCAAAACAAGGATATAGCTAAATCAGGTAAAATTTTGGGTATTCCTCTATATCCACAACAGTTGAGCCTAATGATGTTTGTATTTTTCTTTACACTCTCTGTTTTGTTTTTCTTGGCATCTTTTCTTCCTGTTCACAATGTTGAATACTTTGGGCCTCCTACACTTCAAACCCCAATGGTCAAGCCAGATTGGTATTTATTATGGATCTATGGTATAATTAAACTAATACCAGGTAACTGGGTAATTCCGCTTGGAAGTTCTGCTTCAATTAGCCCGGAGGTCATTGGTGGAATTTTATTACCAGGAGTTATTATGACAATTATAGCTCTTGTTCCTTTCATGTACAAAGAGAAGGAACCTTTGAATTACTGGGAACCTGCAAGCTTAAGGCCTATAGGAACATCTGCTGGCGTAGCATTTATTATTATGTTTATAGCTTTGAGCGTGACTGGATATCAGGCTGAATTGAATATTCCCATAACTGTTTGTAGGGTTTACACAATTGCTTTACCTATAATTGCATTTTTTATAACTTATTTTATAATAAGAAAAAAGAGGGAGGTTTGATTATGAAGTTTAAGGGGTTTTTTGTTGTAGCTGCTGCCGCATCTCTTATGTTTGCGGTTTCTCAGAATAGCTTTGCAGGTGATAATAGCCCTGGTTACAAGCTAATCAAAGCAAATGGTTGTTTAGCTTGCCATGCTGTTGACCAAAACAAGGTTGGTCCATCCTATAAGGTAATTGCAGAGACAAACGAAAAACTATATGGAAAGGATGCTCTAAAGCATATCGAAGAGTCAATAGAAAAGGGTTCGAAGGGTAAATATAAAAATCTGGGTATATCAGCTGTAATGCCGCCGTATGGCTATCTTGGTAAACAAAAGATTGAAACTATATCAAAGTGGATTATGTCTTTGACTAAATAATTTGGCCTATTGGGCTAATTTAAAAAGGGAGGTTGTAGCTACAACCTCCCTTTTTTTATTGTATTTTTATTTTTTTTTACTAAAATTTAAATTAGATTCTGGGGATAGGAAAAAATAGGAAATTTTAATGTTAACGAATTGGTTAACATTTTTTAGGAGGTATTTATGAGTGGTTTTAAGAAAATGGATAGGAGGTCTTTCATTAAGACAACGGCAGCTGCAGGGGCAGTTGCATATTTGGCTCCTACTGCATTTGGAAAGAGGCTTCCAAGTAAACCAGTATTGGAAACTTATAAAACAACTACAGCTACACATTGGGGATCCGTAGAGGCTTTTGTTGAAGGTGGAGAGTTCACACATGTAAAACCTTTTGTTGACGAATA
>WFQR01000095.1 GCA_015486955.1 Hippea sp.
AACGTCCTCCGGCTCTGTGTCCGGGCTGTCCCCATAGACCCATATTTGACATTTTACATTCATTGGGTAGGAACATCTTTATTACAGGCGATATTGGATGTTACACGCTTGGGTGTTTACCGCCTTTGAGCGCTATGCATACAACCGTGTGTATGGGGGCGAGCATATCCATGGGTGTTGGCGCATCCAAGGTTCAAAGTGAGCAAAAGGTTGTTGCCGTAATAGGTGATTCAACGTTCTTCCATACAGGCATTCAGCCTTTGATCGATGCCTATATCAACAACGCTAACATGACAGTTATAATTTTGGACAATAGAATAACGGCCATGACGGGTGGTCAACCAGATCCCGGCAGTGGGTTTAATCTAAAGGGAGAAAGCGTAAAGCCCATAAGGATCTATGATCTTGTGAAATCCATAGGCATTGAACGTGTCTATGGGGTGGATCAGTATGACTATGAGAACACAAAGAAGCTTTTGAAAGAGGAGATAAACAAACCCGGCTTGAGTGTTATAATACCAACAAGACCTTGTGTTTTGGCGCCAAAAAAGATCAAGGAGACACCGCTTGTTGTTGTGCCTGACAAGTGTATCGGTTGTAAAAGGTGCTTACGTATTGCCTGTCCAGCTATAGATTTTAAGGATAATAAGGCGATTATTGATGAGGTGCTGTGTACGGGTTGCGAGGTGTGTATGCACGTCTGTCCCATTGAAGGTGCCATAGTGAAGAAGGAGGAGAAATGAACATAAATAGCGTTCTCTTTGTTGGTGTGGGTGGCGATGGCATTATAACGGCTTCGAATGTCGTTGCTTATGCATGCATGTTTGCTGGTTTTGATGTAAAAAAAAGCGAAATACACGGCATGAGTCAGAGGGGCGGTTCTGTGAGCGCATCTGTTAGGTATGGCAACAAGGTCTATTCACCCACGGATAAAATGGGCAGTGTTCAGTTTATGCTGGCAACAGAGAAGGTTGAGATGTTGCGATGGGTTAGATACTTGAATAATGACTCCATAGTTGTTGTTAACGACAGGATTGTGCCAATAATCGGTCAGACAATAGATGAAAGCAACATCGATGGTATGATTGAAACGGTTGAGGTTAGAAGATTGATAAAGAGGAAATTTATAGATGATGCGAAAAAGTTGGGGAATGCAAGGCTTGTGAATACTGTGATGCTTGGACTTTTGTCGCGTTTTATGGGGATAGATGAAAAGTATTTTGTAGATGCCATAGATCAGGTACTACCTGAAAAACTAAAGACGATAAATCAGTCTGCCTTTAGCTATGGGCTAAAACTTTCAGAAGAATACGCATAAGGGGTGAGGAAATGGAAGATACGAAGTATTCGCCGGAATTTGAAACCAAGTGGTACGAATTTTGGGAGAAGAAGGGCTATTTTCAGCCAAAAGATGATCCAAATGTAGAAAACTTTAGTATAGTTATTCCTCCGCCAAATGTAACAGGGGCTTTGCATATTGGCCATGCCTTAAATGGTACCCTGCAGGACATAATGGTGAGATACAAGAGGATGAAGGGTTACAACGTCCTCTGGGTGCCTGGCACCGACCATGCAGGTATTGCTACGCAAAATATGGTAGAGAAGGATTTGGCGAGCAAAGGCATAAAAAAGGAAGATTTGGGAAGGGAGAAATTTGTCGAGAAGGTTTGGGAATGGAAAGAAAAATACGGCAATAGAATTGTTGAACAGATAAAGAGGCTGGGTTTAAGCTGTGATTGGTCTCGCTTGCGCTTTACGATGGATGAGAAGCTTTCTAAGGCTGTGAGAAAGGTCTTTGTGGAACTTTACAAAGAGGGGTTGATTTACAAGGATAAGTATATAATCAACTGGTGTCCAAGGTGTCATACGGCTTTGAGTGATTTAGAGGTCGAACACAAAGAAGAAGAGGGAAAGCTTTACTATATTGAATATCCATTTGAAGACGGCAATGGCGGTGTAATTGTTGCAACGACAAGGCCTGAAACGATGTTTGGTGACACGGCTGTGGCTGTTAACCCCAACGATGAGAGGTATAAGGATATCGTTGGTAAAAAAGTGATACTTCCGATAAAGAACAAGCCCATTCCTGTTATAGCTGACGAGTATGTGGATATGGAGTTTGGCACGGGCGTTGTAAAGATTACCCCCGCACACGACCCAAACGACTTCGAGGTTGGCAGAAGACACAATTTGGATCTGGTTGTGGCAATTGATGATTACGGTAGGATGACAGAAGAAGCCTTACACTACAAAGGCATGGATAGATTCGAGTGTCGATCGAAGCTTGTTGCCGAGCTCGAGAGCAAGGGATTTATAAAAAACGTTGCCCAGCACAGGCACGCTGTTGGCCACTGCTATAGGTGTAAAACGACTATAGAGCCTTACGTTTCAGAGCAGTGGTTTGTTAGGACAAAACCATTGGCTGAACCTGCCATCGAGGCTGTTAAGGATGGTAGAACAAGGTTCATACCCCAAAATTGGGAGAAAACGTATTTTGAGTGGATGTACAACATAAAGGATTGGTGCATATCGAGGCAGCTGTGGTGGGGTCATAGGATTCCTGTGTGGAAGTGCGAGGATTGTGGCAAGTACACGGTTTCTGAAGAAGACCCTGCCGTTTGTGAGCATTGTGGCAGCAAGAATATAAAGCAGGAAGAGGATGTTTTGGATACGTGGTTCTCATCTGCCCTTTGGCCCATGTCAACATTGGGCTGGCCCGAACAGACAGAAGATCTAAAACGTTTTTATCCGACGAGTTTGCTTGTTACGGGCTTTGATATCATCTTCTTCTGGGTCGCGCGCATGATGATGATGGGATTGCATTTTATGAAGGATGTGCCGTTTAGGGATGTCTATATTCACGCACTTGTTAGGGATCAATACGGTCAAAAGATGAGTAAAACTAAGGGTAATGTTATTGACCCGCTTGAGGTTGTTGAAAAATATGGTGCGGATTCTTTGAGATTTACGCTTGCAATTTTGGCTGCCCAAGGCAGGGATATTAAGCTTTCCGAAGACAAGATCGAGGGCAATAGGCGTTTCATGAATAAAATCTGGAACGCCTATAGGTACATAAAATTAAACACGGAGGGTCAAACGTTTGATGAAAAACCCAAGAAGCTTTCTCAAGCTTCAGTCTGGATTAAGTCAAGGCTTGCAAAGACGATTAGAAAGGTGGAGGATGCCTTAAATCAATACAAATTCAACGAAGCTGCAAGTGCCATATACCAATTCACGTGGCATGAGTTCTGTGACTATTACATCGAGATGAGCAAGGTTCACATGGATGATGAGTTCTCCTATTCGATTAAATACACGCTGCTTGAGGTTTTTGAAACGATTTTGAGACTCTTGCATCCTTTTATACCGTTTATTACAGAGGAATTGTGGCAAAAGTTGCCCAATAAGAAGGGCGAATCCATAATGATTGCCGAGTATCCGAAGTTTAAGGAGTCCGATATTGCAGAGGAGTTGGAATCGGCAATGGACACAGTGATAGACATCATCAGGGCTATAAGGAATTTAAGAAGTGAGTACAACATACCACCGTCAAAGAAGATAAAGGTGTTTGTTAAGACCGAAGATGAAAAGGTTCAGTCTATTCTTGTGAATTTCAAAAACTACGTGCACGCCTTAGCTTTGGTGGACGAGCTTTCCATAACAACAAAGCCTGTGGATGGCTGTGTAGTTCAATCAACTGTTTATGCCGATATCTATCTGCCTGTCGAAGGCAATATCGATGTGGAGAAGGAGGTTGAGAGATTAACAAAACTGTTGAAGAAACAAGAAAAGTCCATGAACTTCTTGAATAATAAGCTCAACAACGAGGCATTTTTGGAAAAAGCCCCCAAGGAGTTGGTTGAAGAAAAGAGGGCCGAGTTGGAAGAGGTTACAAGGCTCTATAACAAAACAAAGGGCATTATAGAGCAGTTGAAGGGATTAAAGAGATGAAGAAATTTGTGTATGCCTTTTTGGTTCTGTTTCTTTTGATTTCAAATATGGCTTACGGGAACGTGTTCGATAATTTGGTGTCTCAAATTGCGCCTAAACTCAAACCCATTAAGGGTAGAATTTTAAAGGTAGAGGGAAAGAAACTTATCTTAGATAAGGGTTATGAGGATGGTTTATTCAAGAATTACTTTGTTTACGTCTACAGAAATGAAGGTAGTTTCGTGCCTTTGAATTCAAATAAACCTGTGGAATTAAAGGAAGGGATATGCTTTGCGACGATTAACAAGGTTTACGATCATAAGTCTGTTGCAACTATTACTCAGGGTATAGAAAGGGAGAGAAAGTACTTTTTTGGTTTGGGTATAATATCAAACGGCACAAGAGAAATATACGGCGGGAAGCCGCGTACTGGAGATCAATGGGTTGCTGGCAAGCCTTCGTACAGGATAGCGGTAATAACGAGGAACCCATACATCTATTCTCAGATTAGGGATAAACTCAATAGTACGGGTCGTTTCTTTGTAATCAGCCCAGACACACTGCAGATTGCTTTGGTTAAGAACAGAATAAACACGCTATACGAAAGGGATGCTATAAGGAAGCTTGCCAATGTAGTAGATGCCGATTTGGTACTTTTGGTTTCCACAGTTAAACATGAAAAGCTGAAATTCAAACTATACGATGGCTATTCAGGTTCTGCAATTGAAAGGGGTTCGATAGGAATAGACAACAAGACACGCATGGTTTTGAACCAGATCAATGTAGAGAACATACCGCCCAATAACTTGGTGGCTTCCAACTTAAGATTACAACCAAAATTAACCTTTTGGGAATCTATCCTCAATAAGTTCGGCTTGTATAGCCCCTACACGCGCTTGCAGATGTCGTCTTCTTCTTATAAAGTTGTTCTTTATAAAAACATTGGTTACGGCACAACTGCCATGTTTATGGGTAAAGTTGACGATAAAGATGGAAATGTTATACTCGTTGCACAAGGGTCCAAAGTTACGGCTTACAGGTTTGATATAGACTCCTTCGATAAGTTGTTCAGCTTCAAGTACGGCTACAACATAATAAACATCGATGCAGCAAAGGTTAACGGTAAGTATCTTGTTGCCATAAGCAATTTTGATAGATACGGCAATTTGTCCTCAGCCTTGGGTTACATAGATAAAGGAAAGTTCCACATAATTAAGGACGATCTACCGTATCATATCAGGTTCTTTGATAGGTTCTCTAAAAAACCCATGCTCATTGCACAGAAGGCAAGTATAAAAAGCCCGTTTTATGGTCCGATATACAAACTTGATTTGAACACGTTCGCCACCACGAAACTTGACCTGCCCGTGGATGTGAATAGCTTTTACAACTTCTATAAAGTGGGTAACGATATAGTTTTTGTGAACAGCTCGAGGGAACTTGAAATTTACAACGAGATCGAGGGTAAGATAACGTATAAGGCACCGTATATCTTTGGCGGTGGAGAGCGAGCCATAGAGCGTTACCCTGAGCCCATAAATGTAAGCGTTAGACAAGCTGGCTATACGCCAGAGTATAGATTGAAATACTCAGTGTTTATTCCAAAAAGTATAGAGGTATTAAAGACGAAAGATGGCTATGAAGTTTTAGGCATGAGAAACTACCTGTCACACAACATAACGATCAACGAGCAACATTATCAGGGATACAACATAAAGGTGTTTAAATTGAACGGGGACAAGTTAAAGCTTGTTTGGTCATCAGGCGATGTTAAGGGTAGGCTTGTGGCATTTGGCAGAGACGGTGATTACATAATATCAGTCATTGGTTTGCCAGCAAGCTTCTTCTATCGCTTTATAGAAGGAATATTGGAAGTTGATAGATTAACGGCTGCAAGAATAGAGTATTGAAGCCACTGATTGTCCTTTACTATCATAGGATACTGCCGTTCAAAGGCTATGATGTAGATGTTGATACCTTTAGGTGGCAGTTGTCTTTTTTAAAAGAACACTTTGACATTGTAAGTCCAGAGGTTCTGTTTGACTTAAAAAGAGGGATTGATCTTAAAAGGCCTTCCGTACTTTTGACCTTTGATGACGGCTTTCTGGATAACTATGTGTATGCATACCCAATTTTAGAAGAGCTAAAGTTAAAGGCATTGATTTTTGTGATTACATCTAAAATTACGGATAGAAACCCGGAAAAGACACTTAAAGATGGCAAGGATAACCTGTTTTTACCAAAAAGGGAGGAAACAGCTTTGCTAGATTCTCTGCATGGAGATTTTAGTGAGTTTTTAAGCTGGGATGAACTGAGGATTATGGAAAAAAGTGGTGTATTTGTAATAGGCTCTCATACGGGTAGCCATGTCAAGGTTTTCTCAAGCGATAGAATTATAGGTGTATGGAAAAGGCCTTCGGATGCCCATTGGAGCTATGAATATGCTTTGGGTAAGAAACCATTAGAAGGTTATCCCATATTTGAAATGAAGAGTTCCCTTTCTACAAGGAGATTTTACCCAGATGGTGATTTTTTAGATAAGGTTAGGGAGATGTATTTGGAATGCAAAGATGAGGAAGAGACGGTTAAAAAGGCTAATGATTTGGGTAATAAAGGCCATTTTGAGAGTGTAGAGGAATTCAAGGATAGGGTTTTTGAGGATTTGAAAGGTTCAAAGGATGCAATAGGGAAAAAATTGGGTGTTGCAACGCCTTTTTTATCCTGGCCGTGGGGTGAGTATTGTGAAGATTCACTTGAAATAGCCAGGGGTTTGGGCTTTGAGTTCTGTTTTACAACAAAAAGGAGCGCCTTTTTTGGTAAAGATTTTTGTAAGATTGGTAGAATTAAGGCAGTGCAGAGTAGGGGCAGTTTTAAGAGGAAGTTGATTTTGAATAAGGGAATGTTGCCCGCAAAGGTTTATTGCTTATGGCACAGATGAAAAGAATCCTCTTTGTACTCGATATGTTCGGCTTTTTTGGTGGGCCAGAAAGAAGGGCTTATAGGATTGCAAAAGGTTTAAAGAAAAGGGGCTATGAGATTTTTATCGCATCTATAATGAAAGCAGATAAGGGGGTAATAAAAAGGGCAGAAAACGACGGTATAAAAGCCTATCAAGTGACAGGCGAGCATAACAAGGCTCTGAGATCTTATAGGGTAGATGTATTTTTGAAGTTGAGAAAACTTATAAAAAGCATATCGCCAGACGTCATATTTACATTTGAGTTTTTAGCGGACTATACGACAAAAATGGCATTGCTGGGAAAGGATTTGCCTGTTTATACGTTTATTGGTAGTACGGTATGGAAATGGGAAAAGAAATGGCATAGACGCATAGCTATGGAGCATTTTACAAAGAAAAGCAGGTTGTATATTGTCAATTCTAAGACAGTCAGGGATAATGTGCTCAGGGTTTTGCCCATGGTTAAGGATAAGGTAGTCATTGTTTATAACCCTATAGACACGGATTACTTTAGGCCTCTATCAAAGAATGAGAAAGCCAAAGCAAAAAGTAGATTTGGACTTAAAAATGATGATTTCATTGTGGGCTCTGTTGTTAGGTTTTACAATCCAAAGGGAGCTGATGTTTTAATAGAAGCGTATTACAAAAGTGGCATTGAGGGTAAGCTTGTACTTGTTGGTGATGGACCTTTTAGGGATAAGTTGAAGCAGATGGTAAAAGATTTTGATATTGAAGATAGGGTTGTTTTTCTTGGAGCCATTGAGGCCACACCTGAAGTTTACAGCATTTTTGATTTATGCGTTGTGCC
>WFQR01000096.1 GCA_015486955.1 Hippea sp.
ATTTTATCGGGTTGCACAACCTTTCACCACAGGCCTATAGAAAACTACACTTACCAAAATAAACCCAACATCTCAGGACCCATAACGCCAGAAAAAGCAGTAAAATTGGCTCTGCTTTACAACCCCCAGCTAAAGATCGAAAGGGCAAAAAGCAATATAAAAAGATCCCTTTTGCTCTCATTGGGTTTGCTTTCAAATCCACAACTAATTGGTGATATACAAATTCCATCCGGTGGAAATACATCAGGTGCCACAAACGGTTATGATTTGGGCGTATCATGGGGCATAAATAAACTCTTTACATCATCTATTTATAAAAAAGCAAGGAGTGAAAAGCTCAAAGAAACTGAACTAAGACTTGCATGGAAAGAGTGGCTAACAGGAGAAAAAGCAAAACTAACCGATTATAAACTCATAATTTTAAAAAGACAGATAGACGAGGCAGAAAACTTCGAGAGCCTGTTAAAAAGGTATGTAATAAGCTCGAAAAGATATTTAAGAGATGGCCTTGTGTCTTTAAAAAACTTCAATTCACTTATTCAAGATTATCTCAATATCACAGAGCTTGTTTCAAGGCTTAAAAATCAATACATAAAGGAAGAATCTACATTAAAAGAACTTATAGGCTACGCGCAGGGTAAAGCATTAAAGATTAAACAAGTAAAAGTGCCGAATAATGTCATTTTGCCAGAAGAAAGCCATTTAACGAAATTTATAAAAAGTAGGCTTGATATCATAGCTATAAAAGAAGCCTACAAAGAAAACGAATATATGCTAAAAGCGGCGATTAGGGAGCAATTTCCAGATGTTGTATTAAGTCTGACATCATCAAGGGACAACAGCGACCTCTACACTATAGTTCCTGGAATTTCAATGTCCATTCCCATCTTTAATCACAACCAGGCAAAAATTTCAAGATTAAGGGCAGAAAGGGTAAAACTATCTGAAGTTTACGCATATAGAATCCTAAGTTCAAAGATAAATGTGCAAAGAATTATGAAGCTCATACAAGAAAATAGAGAGATGCTAAGTATAGCAAAACAAAACAAAAGCCGATTAGAAAATCTATTAAAAGAATACAGAAAAGCTTTAGAAATGGGGGATGGTGATATTTTTACTCTTTTAGACATGGAAAACAGGCTATTCAAAACAAAAGTAAAATTGCTTTCACTAAAAGAGAATTACTTAACACTGCTAACCGCACTCGAACTCGAGACGGGAAGAATGTTTTTTAGATAAGGAGTTTAAGCTATGAAGAAAAACTTCGAAGCGGTTGTATTGATCATCCTGATTTTGGTAGTGATTGGAGCAACGGTTTGGAATGCTGTAAATATAAAATTTAGAAGTAAAACCACAACAAAGGTTAACTTTAAGGAAAAGCTAATATCCACATCCAAATCCAAATACATAAACTTTGTGAAAACCTTAAACTGGTTTGGAAAGGTTGTCCCTACAAAGGAGATCACACTCAAATCATTGACAGATGGAGAAATAACATGGGCAAACCGGAATGGAAAGATAGTAAAAAAGGGTGAAGTCCTGTTTAGATTGGGTGGAAAGATCATAGATAATAAAATCAATTCCATAGAAAGCAACATAGCAAATTTAAAGGGGCAAATAAAAATTGAAGAGAACATTGTAAGGCTAAAGAAACTCTCCTTTGAGAATAGGCTTATAAAGAAAAGCGAACTGCTGTCGAGCTTGGAGAAACTTGCCAATTTAAGGGCTAAGCTAAAAACCTACCAATTAGAGTTGAAATCACTAAAAGCTCAGATTACTGTTCTATCCCCTATAAACGGCCTGTTTAGAAAAATGGCTTTCAAAGGCGAATTGATAACAAAGGGCTCACCTATTGGCAGCGTTTATTCCGATAAAGTTAGAATTGTAGGTTACACGTTTTCCAATAATCCTCATGAGCTGTTGAACAAGACTATATTAGTGGATAACAGGCCGGTAGGTGCCATAACGAAGATTTTACCCTTAAGGAGAAAAGATGGGGCAATTGTTTTCTGGGCAGATAAGCTATATGAAAAACTCAATGCAGGTGAAAGTTTAGAGGGAAGAGTTGAAATAGGAGAAGAAAAATGTGTGGCAGTCCCTGAAAACGCCGTTGCATACAATGAAAATGGGAAACCTTTCGTGTTTGTTAAAACGAAAAAAGGATACAGAAAGGTCGCCGTTAAAGTAGGCGAAACCATAAATGGATGGACTTTAATAAAATCTGGAATCACAGCGAACGAGAGGGTCATAACTTCAGGTTCATATGAACTCTTGTATAAAAACTTTAACAAAATCTTTAAGGCTTCGGATTAAATACAATGAGAAAGCTGCTTGAAACTTTAATAAAAAACAAGATTTCAGTCGTTACAGGCATCGTTGTAATTATATTTCTGGGACTGTATGCGCAATATAAGATGCCAACCAATCTATTTCCAAAGATGAACATACCGATTGTCAACATCATTACCCACTACCCAGGTGCGTCATCAAAGGACATGGAAATACTTGTCTCAAGGCCTATAGAAGAAAAAATGATGTCCATCCCTGGAGTAAAGAGGGTGTCATCGACCTCGTTTGAAGGCATATCCTCAGTAACCGTGGAATTCAACCAGGGGATCTCTGTCTTCAGAGCGAGACAACTTGTAGTCTCAAAGTTGGCAGAGGTAAAACCGCTCTTGCCGAGTGGCGCTACACCGTTTTTAAACAGTATAGGGACAAGACTGCAAAATATATATGGATTTGTTGTTTATGGGGGAGCAAGCCTATCCAAACTCTACGACATAACTAAATACCAGCTATCAGGGAGGCTAATGGAAGTAGGCGGTGTGTCTTCCATTCAAATATTGGGAGGTAAAAAACTGGCAATTTGGGTAAGCGTTAGCCCCTTAAAGCTAAAGCAATTTGGCGTAACGCTGAACGATATAAAAGCTGCGCTCAAAACTTACAACATCAGTTTGGTGGGAGGATATATAAACAGATCGTCAAAAGAATACTTGGTAAGGGGCGAGGCGAGGCTAAAAAGCATAAAAGACATAAAATCTATTCCCATAAAAAGCAAAGCTAATGACATAGTTACCTTGGGTGACATTGCACAGGTATATTATGGATATGCACCGCAGCACTACGATGTTTACGGCAATGGTTTGCCCGCTGTTGCTGTGATAGTCAAAAAACAACCCAATGCAAGCACAATCAGAGTGGCAAACAATATTGAAAGGGCACTGAAAAATTTAAAAAAACTTTACCCAGAAGGAACAAAGATAAAAACATTCTACAACCAAGCAGAAATAATAGAAGAGGCGCGTCATGAGATAACAAACGACCTTATCTTTGGAGCTCTGCTTGTGGTGCTCATACTGTGGCTGTTCTTAGGCGACATAAAACCAACTCTCATTGTGGCATTCACGATTCCCTTAACCTTTTTAGCAACGCTTTTCTTTATGCAGGTGTATGGCCTTGGGTTAAATGTTATCACAATGGTGGCGTTAGTCCTTGCAATAGGCATGATAGTGGATGATTCCATAGTTGTAACGGAAAACATCTACAGACACGCCCTCTTTACTCTGAACAGTGAGAAGGCAAGCATAGAAGGAGCGGTTGAGATATCGGGCCCAGATGCATCGGGAACATTTACAACTGTGGCAGCGTTCTTACCCCTTGTAATCGTTGGCGGAATGGCTTCCATCTTCCTCAAGCCCTTCGCGTTTACCATAAGCACCGCCCTGCTTGTTTCCTTAATTCTGTCCTTAACAGTTGTTCCTGTTATGTTCTCCAAGGGTAAGATAACTCAGATTGAAGATGACTATTTGGGGATTAAAGTAGTCAGTTTTCTAAAGGATTTAGTCCATAAGTTTTTAAACTTCTCATTTAAACACAAATTTTTAGTCCTATTCACCTCTTTTGTTTTTTTTGTATTGGCTATAGGCAGCGCTTTTTTTGATAGGGTTAGTTTCTTGCCGCCAATAGATGAGGGTGCCATACTTATTGAATATGTTATGCCACCTGGAACATCGTTAAAGGAGAGCAATAGAATAGGAAAAATTCTCAGTGCCATAGCGCTCTTAAATCCCAACATAGAAACCGTTTTCAGAAGAACAGGGTCACCCGAGGTGGGCTTTCAGGTAGAAGGTGTAAACAGGGGAGAAATAACAATGAAGCTAAAGCCCAAGAATGTCAGAACCGAGAATGTAAACGAGATTATAAATGACCTAAGAAAAATCTACTCAAAATTCTCAAGCATAACCTTTATGTACCACCAGCCAACACAGGAAAAGATAGATGAGAGTTTCTCAGGAATGCCTGCCATGTTTGGTGTAACCATTTATGGAAACAACGAGAATGAGCTTATAAAGTTATCCCAAAGGGTTCAAAGAATCATGTCCTCGACTCCCGGCATAAATGACATCATCAACAACACAAAGGTAAAGATCCCTCAAATTGTAGTAAAACTCAACTATCCAAAACTGGCACTCTACGGATTATCACCAAGTGATGTGTTAGATTCAATCAGAGCTGCCAAATTGGGTATTGTTGCAACACACATCATAAAGAACAACCGCAGCATACCCATCTACATAAAGCTCGGGCTTGTACAAAAAATGAGCATAGAAAGCTTAAAAAGATTGCCAATAACAAACAAATTGGGAGAGAACATACCCCTTTCAAAAATTGCGAGCATAAAGATATCGTATCTTCCATTTTCCATAACACACTTAAATGGACAAAGGGAGATTACATTAACAGCAGACATTGAGGGAAACATAGGGCATATAGTTTCATCTTTAAAGGAGAAATTGTCAAAATTGAGGTTGCCAAAAGGCTACTCTGTGGAAATAAGCGGTCAATACAAGGTAATGATGAAATCGGCTGTTGAAATAGGGATTGCCTCGCTCTTGGCTGTCATACTGATATATCTAATCATGGCAATGCAGTTTAGATCCTTAATCCAACCTTTCGTAATACTCATAACAATACCGTTTTCGTTGGCAGGAGCGTTTTTGTTTCTATTCATAACACGACAGGTTCTAAACATATCCGTTGGAATGGCTGTGATAACACTTATAGGCGTTGCTGTTAATAATGCGATAGTGCTTGTGGATTATGCAAACAGGATGAAAAAGAAAGGAATGGACAACAGGGAAGCCCTGCTTGAGGCAGTTTCTGTAAGATTGAGGCCAATTCTTTTAACATCCGCCACAACCATTTCTGCCTTGATTCCGACAGCCATAGGAACAACCATAGGCTCACACATATTCCAGTCGTTCTCGGTTGCCGTTATCGGAGGGCTCATAACGGGCATGTACTCAACACTGATTTTGGTGCCATTATTGTTAACAAAAAGTCATAAATCTCGGCTTTAGTCTATAATTCTTGGTGAAATCTATAAAATAAAGTGGTAAAATAAATGCAAAAATTCATATGGAGGTGTTGAGTTTATGGTGGAAAAACAGGTACCTGCGGATTATTCAGAGATGGATATGAAAAAGGCAAGAAAATTTGATGAAGAGGTTAGAAAAAATTTTATGCCTGCAATATTGTC
>WFQR01000097.1 GCA_015486955.1 Hippea sp.
CCCAGATCGGGTATAATAACAAACCCTTCAGTTAGTGTTGATAAACCCAAGCAAAATCAAGAGGATATTTCTGCCATTGTTAAAGAGACGATGCTGAAATTGGGTAATGCCATAGCTACAGGCTACTATTCGGATTTTTACAGCTACACAGCCCCCCAGTTTCAGAATTCTGTAACCATTGACAAGTTGGAGAAGGCATTTGAACCGTTCAAACAGGCCCCAATAGATTGGAAAAGTGTTGGTAGTTTGAATCCTGTTATACAGAAGAAGGAGAAGGACAATAGAGGTGTTTTAAAGGTTTTGGGCTATTTCCCAACTCAGCCCAAGAAGGTTGGTTTTGACTTTGAGTATTATAAAAACAACGATAAGTGGCAAATTGTAGGTGTGTTTCTGAAGTTACAGGATTGATTAGCCAATTTTTATTAGTATTACGCCCAAAACGATAAGAAGTGTCGCAAAGAACCTCAGAGTGCCGTAGGGCTCTTTGAGTAAGAATATGCCCATCAAAACGCCGAATAATGAACTGATCTGCCGTGCACCCGCTACGGCGCTGACCTGTGTAAGTTGCATTGCGCATCTGTAAGATAAGAATGACAGTGTGAGCAAAACACCGCCCAATATGACCCTAAACAAGCTATCCCTGTGACAATAAAAGATCTGCTTTGAAAGTTCTTTATTTCTCATTATGTTGATTGTCATATAGACGAACATGATCAGTATAACCCAATATGTGTATATAAAGAAATCGTGCTTCCCTACGCCGACTTTATCAACTATGGCCCCAAAGGAGTAGATAAAGCCTGCAAAGAGTGCGTATCTTATGTGTTTTTCCTTTAAATCTATCCTTTTAAGCTTGATTTTACTTAGAGGCACGTTTAGTTGTATTAGATACGTTCCTGATAAGGCCAAGATTATGCCAAGAAACGTGGTCAAACTGACACGCTCTCCGATAAAAATATAAGCAAGGAAGGGTATATACAGGGGTGCGGTTATGCTTAATGGGTAAACAATAGACATATCTCCTTTTGCAAGGGCATATGCCTTTCCTGTGTAAATCTGATAGAGGGTGAAAAAGAGCGCCGCTATTGATGCAAGGAGAATGGTTTTAGGGCTCGCAAAGATGAAGCCATGTCTGAACGTTGCCGCTACGGTCATTATAAAAACAGAAACAGAAAACATCGCCCAAAGGTATACAACCTTTATTTTGCTTCTCTTATAGGCGAAATTGTAGGATGAGTGCATCAGGGCGGAAAAGATCACAAGGGTTAAGGCAAAGTAACTCATAGGGTTTTAGTATTCACCCATTGCCCTTTTCAGCTTGGCAAGGGCTATATAGTATCCGTAAAGGGCATGATAGTAGTTGAGTTCTGCCTGTGTAAGGTAAGTCCTTGCGTCCAATACCTCCGTTGATGTTGTCATGTTTTGTTTGTAACGTATGTTTGTTATCCTGAAATTTTCCCTTGCCTGCCTCAAGCCTACAATGGCCGTTTTTATGTTTTCTTCCGCAGTTTTTAGCTCAAGGTAAGCCCTTTTTACGTTGAACTTTACTTCTTTTTTTGTCTGAAGGTACTTTTCAAACAGGCTCAACTTTTTGTGTTCCTGCTCTTCCACATCAAATTTTGTTTTGAAGGAGTCAAACAAATCCCACTTAATCTGCACGCCAAACATGGAGTTGTGGTCATTGGAAAGGGCATTGTCCTGAGCAAGCATGTTGTAGCCGCTTCTTTGGTATTGGGCAAACACGCCGATTTGCGGGTAGTAGTTGCTCTCTGCAAGTTTTATTGCATATCCCTGCTGTTTCAATTGTAATGAAAGCTCTTTCAATAGTGGATTGTTGTTTAAAGCTATTGAGTAGATTCTCTTTAATGGTAATGTAAAATCTTTGAACGAATCAACGTCCTTTACGTCTATGCTTTCGTTTATGTTGTTGTTCAAAGCCACGTTTAAGGCAGATAGGGCCGTTTTTAGGTTATTTTTCGCTTTGACTTTATTTTCAATGGCGTTAGCTAAAGCCACCTTTGATTTGAGAAGGTCATTCAACGGTATCATACCCTCTTTATACAGGTTCTCCGCATCCCTAACGTGTGCTTTAAGTTGTTCTACCGCCTCTTTTGCCGTTTTTAGGTATTTTTTGGCAAGCAGTATATTGAAATAGGCAATCTTGACGTTTTCTGCCAAATCCAGTATGGCTTCTTCTTTGTAAACCTTGCTTAGCTTTACACCTAATTTTGCCATCTCCCTCTTGGATGACAATGCGAAGCCCGTAAAGATTGGTTGTGTAATTGTTATGTTCCATTTAACAGAGTTTTTATCGCCCATTTTCATTTTTCTTCCCATCGCTAAGGCATAGGGATAATCATTTAGACGTGTGTAGTTGTATTCGAAATTCACCTTTGGAAACATGGCCGATGTTGCACTGTGCTCATGGGCTACGGAGGCCTTAATATTTTCTTCAACAGCTTTGATTAGGTAGTTTTTACTTATGGCTTGGTTGATTGCCTCTTTTAGTGTGTAGACCTTTTTGGCGTAGGATAATTGGGCGAATACAAAAACAACAAGAATGGTTATCCATATTCTTTTCATAGGCACCTCTTGGAAGATTTTACAAAAAATAGTTTCATTTGCAACTTTTTAACAAAGTTCGCCATTTTTTATTTTCTCCGCAATACTTTCAACCTGTTTTTGGGTTTCTGCTAATGTTTTAGAGTTATCAATCACAATATCTGCAAGTTTTCTTTTCTCATCAATTGGCAATTGTAAAGATAACTTTTTTAAAGCCTCATCCTTCGATATGCGATCCCTTTCCATTAGCCTTTTTATCTGTACCTCTTGCGGGACGTACACTAAAATGACGCAGTCGAACATCGATTTTAGATTCTTTTCGAATAGCAAGGGCACATCGTAGATAACAAAGGCATGCGGATTTTCCTTTTTTATCTTTTCCAGTATCTCTAACCGTTTTTGTTCAACGGCTGGATGCACGATCTTCTCAAGGAGGGAGAGCTTTTCTTTGTCGTTTAAAACGAGTTTACCGAGTTTCTTCCTATCTATCTCCCCATTTTCACCCAGTATATTTTCTCCAAACGCTTTTATTATCTCAAAGTACGCCCTTTCGCCTTTTTTGTAAACGGAATGGGCGATCTCATCTGCATCGATAACATAAAAACCCAGATCTTTGAACATCTTGGCTACTGTTGATTTGCCCGTTGCAATAGAGCCCGTTAATCCTATAAATTTCAATTAAACACCCTCCAGAGGACATCCATTACAAATGGGCTTTTTACTGCAAAACTCCTTTGCCAGCTTCACTATCAAAGCATGATACTCATTGAACAGTTTTTCATCAAGAGGCAAATTTTCCATAAATAGTTTTTGTACCTCATCGTAGCTTGAGCAATCGCATAGCTTGTGCCTTTCGATTAAGCGCCTTGTGTATGCATCTACGACAAATATGGGCCTTTTGAAAGCGTAGAGCAGGATTGAATCTGCAGTCTCTTTGCCTATGCCTTTGACGTTTAAGAGCTTTTGCCTCAAGGTTTTTGTGTCAAGATGTGAAAGTTCCTTTAATCCACCACTTTTAACAAAGAAATCCGATATGTTTTTTAGGTAAATGGCCTTTTGGTTGAAAAATCCGGCAGGCTTTATAAGTTCTTTTATCGTTTCAACGTTGGTTTCCGAGAGCTTTTTGAGTTCAAGCAGACCGTTGTTTCTTAAGTTTTCTAAAGCTTTCTCAACGTTTTTCCATGCTGTATTTTGGGTTAAAACAGCTCCGATTACTATTTCGTCTACTGTCTCTGCTGGCCACCAGTGTTGAGGGCCAAATTTTTCATAGAGCCTGCTGAATATTTCCAAGAGCCTCTCTTTCATGTTAGCTTTTATACTTTAAATCCCTCCATGTTTTCAAGTTGAGTTTAATTTCGAATTTTTCTATACTCACCCATGGAGTGGATGTATGAACTTTCACAGTAGGGCAGTTATCCATTTATCTAATTTGCATCATAACTTTGAGGCAATAAGTGGGTTTGTGGGAAACAGTGTCAACATCATACCTGTTATTAAAGCTGATGCTTACGGTCATGGCATTGTTAGAGTGGCAAAAGAGCTTTCCGTATATAACAACGTGGCGTATCTTGGCATTGCTCACATTAAAGAAGGTGTGATGTTGAGAAAAAAAGGTATAAAAAAGCCCATTCTTGCCATGAGTTGCGTGGATTCATTTGATATAGACACAATGCTAAAGGCCAATATCACGCCTGTTGTTCACAACGTTCTACTGCTCGAGAGGATAGTTGATTATGCCAAATCCAACGCTTTAAAGATAAAGCTTCATTTAAAGTTCGATACGGGCATGGCACGACTTGGCATAAGGGAAGAGGAAGTTGAGAGGGCTTTAAGGCTATGCAGGGAAAACTCAAAATTCATCATCGTTGAGGGTTTAATGTCGCACTTTAGTGATTCAGAGAGTGATTTAGATTGGACGAGGACACAACTTGAGAGGTTTAAAAAGATAATAGGGCTATTTGAGAAAAGTGGCATAGAGCCGAAGTA
>WFQR01000098.1 GCA_015486955.1 Hippea sp.
GCATGATGCTTTCCGGCCAATTCCCATTGTTCAGAGGGTATCCACACTTCAATAGGGCTTATTACGATTATCAAAAAGAGAAGTATGGCAAGAAGGCCATACCATACTCCTTGTTCATAAACGCTGGCTTCCAAGAGGCAGTAGAAGGCAAACTAAAGTGGAACGGCAAACCATATCAAATTAAATTTGCATACATCTATTCAACAAACCCATTGAAGGACTACTATGGCTATCAAAAGTGGGCCGAAACATTCAAGAATCCGAACCTGAAGCTCGTTGTAGTGAATGAGATATTGCCTTCCGATATGGCGGCTTTTGCAGACGTAATACTGCCTGACAAGACATACCTTGAGAAGTATAGTGGCATTTGGATTCAGGGGCCGAACTCCGATCTCGGCTTGAGGATGAGATTCCCAAGTGTAAGCCAGATTGGCGATACAAAGGGCGGCGATGAAGTGTTCTGCATGTTATCCAACATTTTGAATCACGGTCATGGCGATTACGGCTCAGCTGCAATGATTGTTAGCCAGTTCACCGGTTGGGATATGGGCAGGACGATGAAAGAACTTGCCCTTGCCTGGAAAGGTAAAAAGCCACTTTACAAGGCTTTCAGGGATACGGCACTGTACACGGTCAGCAAGAAACTGGGCATGACACCTGAACAGCTTGAGAAAACATTGGAAGAAAAAGGTGTTCTACCACTAAAAACCAAAGAGGAATTAATGGAAGAGGCTGGAATGCCCTATAAGTTGCCTGTTCCAACGTTCTCAGGGAGGGTTGAGATTTACTCAACGTTGTTCGGCCATTTCAATGCGAAATACGGCGTGGATCCACATTGGAACCCAATCCTAACATACATCGACTTTGAATACAGAAAGGGTGCAAAGAGGGACTTCAAGCCCACAGGAAATGAGTTCTTCTTTGCATTTGGTAAAGTACCAGAAATGACCTATCTCACAACAGCAGACAACCCGTTGTTACATTCTCTTGTTGAGAGGCATGCTGAGGAGAATTACGGTGTATGGATGCATCCAAAGTCTGCACAGAGATTAGGTTTGAAAGAAAAGGATAAAATTGAGCTTGAAAACACCGTGTCAGGTCAAAAGATACAGTCGTTCGTACATATTACAGAGATGGTTAGAGAGGATACGGTGTTTGTAATAAGTGACTTTGGCCTTGATAACAAGATGTTGACTTACGGTAGTGGGAAAGGTGTAGATCTTGGAAAACTCATACCTTACAGGTTGGGTCCGGTAACTGGCGCCGCTTTGGGTTGTCAGTTTACTGTGAAGGTTAGAAAAATATAAGTTGGAGGATAGGCAATGGCAAGATATGGAATGGTAATGAATGTTCATGCATGCTTGGGATGTAGGGCATGCATGGCAGCTTGCTCTCAGTGGAATCAGACACCGTTTTGGGCCGAAGATTTTAAAGGCAAGTGGAGGACAAGGGTAACGGAGATTGAAGAGGGAAAATTTCCTGAGGTGAAAAGGTATTTCTTCCCGACGATTTGTATGCACTGTGAGAATCCTCCTTGTGCGTCCGTTTGTCCTACAGAGGCAACGTACATCAACAAAGATGGCATTGTGTTGATAGATTACGATTTGTGCTTAGGATGCGGTTACTGCATTGAAGCTTGCCCGTATGATGCAAGGTATGAGTATGAGCTTGAGGACTTAAAGAAAGACGAGTTTTACTTCGGAGAGGATGCAAGACATCATCAGGCGCATGTTGACAAGTGTACGTTCTGCGTTGATAGGCTTGAAGAGGGGTTAGAGCCAAGCTGCGCTGCAACATGTGTAGGTCATGCAAGGATTTTTGGTGATTTGGATGATCCGAATTCCGAAGTGGCAAAGCTTGTTAATACTGGTAAGGCTAAACCTTTGGGTCCTTATATGGGCACGAAACCAAAGGTTTATTACATTAAATAAAAGGAGGGAAAAATGGATTTAGTACAACAGCAAATATGGGGATGGAATATCGCCACTTACCTGTTCTTTGGTGGTTTGGGTGGCGCAACGTTGGCTTTGGGTATACTTGCAGAGTTGAGATTTAACTTGAACAAGTGGTTTGGTATACTTGTTTCACTTTTGGGTCTTGCCATATTGAGCTTCGGTTTGATTTGGCTTGTAATTGACTTGATCAACCCGTTGAGGTTCTTGCTTGCCTTTTGGATCGCAGGTTTAGGGCATTCTTGGATCGCACGCGGTATGGTCGTGATTATGGGTTCTTACATATTTGGCATCTTGTACGCAATAGCTGCCTATTATGGAAGCACAACCTTCAAGAAATGGATGGGCTACATTGCAATGTTCTGTGGCTTTGGCGTAACGACATACACAGGACTGTTGCTTAATGCAAACGTTGCCATTCCCTTCTGGCATACACCTGCATTGCCTCTTTTGTTCACAGTTAGTGCATTGTCCACAGGCTGCGCATTGTTGATGTTAATTCTTGCTGCCATGAAATCCCATGAGGCTGAGCATTACTTCCATTTTGTTGAAGGTTTCGATATTCTTTTGATCTCATTGGAGCTGCTGATCATCTTCGCATATTTGGACTTCGCAAGGCTCGGGAATGCAGCTGTCATGAAGAGCGCTCATCTGCTTTTAAACAACCCTCTATTCACAATAGGCTTCTTGGTTTTGGGTCTCATTACACCTCTTATACTTGAAGCATTTGCTTCGGTTAAGCACAGCGCAAAGGGTTTGGCCGGCGTAGCATCCGTTCTTGTTTTAATCGGTGGTTTTCTGTTGAGGTATCTGATCACGTGGGCCGGTGTATTCCAGTATCCACACGGTATAGCAAGTTAATTTAAAGCCCCGCAAAGGGGCTTTACTTTTCTTTAGTTTTGGGTATATTTATGCGTGAAGGGGCGGATGTAGCTCAGTTGGTAGAGCGCAAGCTTCCCAAGCTTGATGTCGCGGGTTCGATTCCCGTCATCCGCTCCATTTTTTATTTTGCTTTTTCATGCTTTTTTCACGTTAATTGCTTTAAGATTTTAATATGCTAAATGACTTAACATGAGGTTGGGTTCCAAACTGAAAGAAGGGGGTGATAAGAATACGGTGAAAAATGTTGATTTATATGAAAAGGTGTGGCATTTAATGTCTAACTTTAACTTAAAAAAAGGAGGTTTAAGCATGAAGGAGATTAAATCCAAATCGGGTTTTACATTGATTGAGCTTTTGGTTGTTGTGGCGATCATTGCAATCTTAGCAGCCATCGCGATACCGCAATATGCGAAGTATAGACAAAAGGCTCAAAATGCAGCTGCATTGAGTGATTTGAAAACTATTCAAACAACAGCAGAAGCTTATTATGCAGATCATATGAAATATCCAAACGATTAAGAGGAGGTAAATTATGAAAAATATTTTTATAGCTATGGTAGCTTTATTTGCTTTTTGTCTGGCTAATCCTTTAAGCTATGCTTATAATTCTGGTGATTGTACAGGTAATATACCTCTAAATAGTGATAATACGACTTCAGTTGACCTCTCTGCAAATGTGCATGCTGAATATAAATCAGATGGAATTGATTACACAGCTTCTACATATAATAGTAAAGGAAGTCAAACGTATGTAACAGGAAGCTGGACAACTTATATTTATTATAAAGACCAAACTCAGTTTCCTACCTTTAATGGAAATAGCGCAGACAACTCAACATTTAGTAGTTGGGATAAGTTAGGTCAGTAATAGATTAATTTTCTTGGAGTAAGAAGGGCAGTTTTTCTGCCCTTTTTATTTTATGTGGGAGGAAGTTTAATGGTGGGTGGAGTAAACGAGATTGTTATTTTGAATGGTATTTTGTATGCATTGAGAAAAAACACAAAGGAGCTTGAGTCCGCAAGAAATAGTGAAAAGGGCGTTGAGAAGTTTTTATATCCGTATTTTAATGCGGAACTATCAAAGGGTTTAAATGGTCTCAGCGGAATAGGGAATGGGAGATTGTCTTTATCATATGGCGGTAAAGAGATTGATTGTTTATTGATATTTGATAATGATATAAAGGTTGGAATAGAAATAAAGGGACCTTCCAAGAAGTCTTTTCTCATATCTGGAGCTGAAGGTGATTATGAGGATAAATATAAAGACTTGATAAAGTGTTTGAAGAATAAAAAGAATGGAAATAGCGATAACTTCAAAAAGGACTCTCATATTGGCGATATTGTAAAATTGGCAGAATTTGTTAATGATTCGAGTTTACTTAAGGCTTACTGTGTTGGCATATTAGTTTCAAAAGAAAGAAGCAAGCAAAATGAATTTTCTGAATATGAAAGAATGTTAATTTGTGGGCTCTCTTGTGTTGATGTTTATTTTTCGGATTTAAAATTTGAGTTGAGCTATTTTGTATCTGATGAGTTAAGCGTTGCGGTGGATATAGTGGCAATATCTAAATATCCTTTAATTGTAACTAATAAAAATTGCCAGTCCAATATGGATTGAGAAAATAAGCTTATATACAAGCATAATTTGAAAATTCACAAGTTTTTATCTATATAAGTTTAAATGATGAGCGAGAAAGAAAAGTGAAGTTATATTTTTCTTTTCTGCTTTTACTTTTATTTTCTCTTATTTTACATATATCGTCTTTTGAATTTTTCCATCATAGTTTTCAAGTTTTCTTACTTACCTTTTCTGTACCCGTGCTTTTTGTATATTTTTTAAAATTGGACACAATAAATCTTTCTTTGCTATCTATTTTTATGCTTTTTTTCTTGGTTTATGCTTATTTCTCAACCTATTTGGGATATTATAGGCCTGATGGATTGTTTTTTCTTTACTTTATTTTTGTTTTATATGTAGTTTTTGTATTTTTTGAACAATATTCGTTATCTGTGGAAATTAAGAAATCAAACTGTAAAAGGTTAAAAAATTTTTGGTTTCCTGTTTTTAAAGAACCTGTTATTGGCGGTATATTCTTAACTTCTTTTATAGATTCTGTTTATAGTTATTTTGAATTTTGCTTAAAGTCACTTAATGTTTCTGGGAAAGAAATTGTTCCATATTTAATTCCATATTTAATAATTATTAGACCGGGTAGTTCAATTGGTGGTTTTCTATATCAACCAAACCTTAACGCACTTCTGTTAAATATAGGCTTACTTATTACGGTTTTTTGGATAGTAAAACAGAAAAACCAAAAAAGCCTCGTTGAACTTTTTGTTATATATATTTTCTTTGCTTATGCTGCAGCTTTTACATCATCAAGAGCTGGACTTCTTGCCGTTTTATCAGTTTTTTTGTTTATTTTTATACACAAACGGTTTTTTAAACTTGATATGTCAAAGAAAGACATGTATGTACTGATTACACTGTTCGTTGTATACATAACTATTTTTTTCTTCAATAAATATTCTCCTCTTGCAAAATTTTCACATCAGGGTTTGATTGGAGACAATTCTGTTGACGAACGCATTATGGTCTGGCTTGCCACAATTCTGCTGTGGCTCAAACATCCATTTTTTGGGACTGGTCTTGAGACATTCAAGTTTTTAAACAATCCCTACCAAATAGAATCTTGCAAAATATTAAGATTCCCTTCAGATATCATTAGCAATTTTACATGGGCTCACAACGAACCTATTCAGATACTTGAAGAACTTGGTATTTTTGCTTTTTTGAGTATAATTTTTATAGCTATTTTTTACTATATTAAAGTATTGAAGGAAGAAAAAAATATAGAAAATCTATTAATTCCATCTTTAATTCTTGTTTTTATCGTACAAGCCGGTTTATCCTGGCCCTTGCGTCATCCTGCTCTGCTTGCCTTGTTTTTCGTTATTCTGGCTTTGGAGAATAAAAAAGTGTTTTTTACGCTTCAAGGTAATTTAAAGAATATCTTTGTTGTTGTGCTGCTTGCGGTGGCAGTGTAAAATTACTTGTGTCACCCTTTGAAGGGAGAGAGGTTATATGTTATAACCCCTCTTTGACAACTAACCCTTCAAAGGAGGAAAATCACATGTATGATCTGATTTTTACACAATTGAAGGAAGAATTCAAGTCAATGATTGAA
>WFQR01000099.1 GCA_015486955.1 Hippea sp.
AAGAATTTTGATGACCTGATACCTCTCTATCCTATGGATAGGATAAAGCTTGAGACGACGCCGGACAACATGCCTGCCCGTGTTATGGATTTAATAACGCCCATAGGCAAGGGTCAGAGGGGTTTAATCGTTGCTCCACCAAGAACGGGTAAAACCATGCTCCTTCAGAACATTGCAAATAGCGTCACGGCAAACCACCCTGAGATTAAAATAATTGTGCTTCTTATAGACGAAAGACCTGAGGAAGTAACAGATATGAAGCGCTCTGTAAAAGCAGAGGTTATAAGCTCAACATTCGATGAGCCACCGGAAAGGCACATTCAGGTGGCTGAGATTGTGCTTGAGAGAGCGAAAAGGCTTGTTGAGTTTGGCTACGATGTGTTAATTCTCCTTGATTCCATTACAAGACTTGCAAGAGCCTACAACTCTGTAATACCGCCAAGTGGTAAAGTTTTATCGGGAGGTCTTGATTCCAACGCCTTGCAGAAACCAAAGAGGTTTTTTGGTGCAGCGAGGAATGTTGAAGGTGAGGGGAGCTTGACAATAATTGCAACCGCTCTGATAGATACGGGCTCGAGAATGGATGATGTTATTTTTGAGGAATTTAAGGGAACCGGTAATATGGAGCTGCACCTCGACAGGGGCTTGTCCGACAGGAGAATTTTCCCAGCCATTGATATAACACGCTCTGGAACAAGAAAGGAGGAGCTGCTTGTTCCTAAAGACCAGCTTAACAGAATCTGGATATTGAGAAAGATTTTGATAGAGATGAACGATATAGACGCTATGCTGTTCTTGCTGGATAAACTGTCTAAAACCAAAACAAACAAGGAATTCCTTGATTCCATGAATCGTGGATGAAATTTGCCTCTCTTGAAGTAAGCTCACCCTACTTTTTAGCCCCGTTGGCGGGCTATACAGATAAGCCATTTAGAAAGCTGTGCAGGGAATTTGGATGTGGTCTAACCTTCAGTGAGCTAATCTCCGTTAACGCCCTGTATTATAAAAATCAAAAAACTTACAAATTGATAGAACGAGATAAAATAGATAAGCCCTACTGTATCCAGCTATTTGGTTCTGAACCCGATATTTTCCTGTATGCTGCTCAAACGGTTGAGCCCCTTTGCGAATGTATTGACATAAACGCAGGATGCCCGGCACCAAAAGTGGTCAAAATTAAAGCGGGTGCTTACCTTTTGAAAGAGCCGGAGAGACTTTTTAAAATAGTTGAACTTTTAAAAAAGCACATATCAAAGCCTGTAAGCGTGAAGCTGAGAATGGGTTATAGCGAACCCAATAAAAATGATTTTTATAAAGAACTTGAGAACTTGGGTGTGGATTTCATAACGATACATGCAAGACTTAAAATCCAGCAGTTTAAAGGTGAGCCGGATTTGGTGCATGTGGCAAGAGTGAGGGAAGTTTTAAAAATTCCTGTTGTATATAACGGTGGAGTAGACTCGTTTGCTAAAGTTAAAGAGATAAGAGAAAAGACAGGCTGTGAATTTTTTATGGTTGGTCAGGCTGCCATTGGAAAACCGTTTATCTTTGAAGATTTAAATGACGGTGAGGATAGAATTAGGGACATAGAATTTGTCAAACAGGTGATGATGAGGCATTTGAAATACATGGAAGAGTTCTGGGGCGAGACGGCTGTCCAAAAGTTCCGCAAATTTTTCCACGCCTACCTGAAAGGTTATCCCAATGTTAAGAAGTTTTACAACATGATAAACAAGTGCAAAACCGTTGAAGAGGCTATTGAGATAATTGAGGGAATTTGAAGGTTAGTTTAAATTAATTTAATTAAATTTTTGACATTTCCTGAGCCATATATTATAAATTAAATGAAAATTTTTATTTAAATCGAGGTTAGGGGATGGGTTCTAATAAACCATATAAACGCAGGGAGTTTATTAAAAACATTCTTTTTGGTGCTGGTGGGTTGGTTTTTGCTTCTTCTCCTTTAACTTTCTTTCCAGAAAAAGCAGAAGCAAGAAGAAAGAGGAAAAGAAGCAAAAGGTTAGAAGAGAAACTTAAAATTGCTGATTTTTATTTCAACTTTAAAAAATATTCTAAAAAAGAAGCCGATAAAAATTACGAAATTTTCAAGGAATACTTTGAAGGAAAAGTCCCACCTTTACTACAAGAATATTTTGCTAGAACTAGTGATGACACATTATATTGGGCATGGAAGTTTATGTTCCACTCTAATGGAACCATAGAAGATTATCATACAGCTTTACTATATTTAGATTTACAAAATCATGCAAACCAAGGGAGACATTTTGACTTGAAAAGAGCAAAATACGAACCTATGTATGCTGTTGAAAGTATGCTATTACCTTTATATTATATAGCACCAGATTCAAAAACTTTTGAGGAATTCTCAGAATCAACTAAATTTGAAAAAAACAAACCTATATATTACTATAGAAAAGGAGTTGCAAAAATGCTCTATTTTTTGGTTGATAAAGGTTATCTTAGTAATAAAACTAATCATCGTGATGTCTCCGACTTTTGTATTAAAATGTTCTCTTCTTCATTATTTGAAACTTATTATCCTGGGAGTGGAAAAAGGCTTGGAAATTTATTCTTCCATGTAGACTTGGATAAAAAGAAAGAGATGATATACGATTTAATCATACCCAAAATAACCGAGCATGGAACTCTGGACAAATTATTAGAATACAAAGATAATGAAAACTTACCATTAAAAGAAAGAAGAGAATTATTCTACAAAGGATTAATAAACGCTCATAACTTACCATTAGAAAATCAAATTGAATATATGAAAAGATTATGGGCTTCATCAGCAATCACCGCTCTAAATAGCGCTTATATGTTGGGATATCTGTTTGTTACAGAAGGTTATCATTGGTACCTTAAAAAAACATATTATGATCCTACAAATATTACATATGATCATTTGGAAAAAGAATATAGTTTAAGAAAATCAAAAAATAATTATTTAGTCATTTCTAGAGGTCCCCCATTAATCTTACCATATGTGCGAGGTGCAGATGCAATTTACTTCTAATGATATTTTTTACACTTACAGTCTTTCCACCTACGAGGTGGAGAGACTGTTATTCACAAAAACCGCTTCTTAAGGATAGATTTATTAGTAGGGTGGATTTTTATTACTCATAATGGTATCTGCACGAAATAATGATTAATTCGCTATTTTCAATCTTGTAAATCAACCTATGCTGTTGGTCAATTCGCCTTGAATAATAACCTTGCAAATTATATTTGAGAGCTTCTGGTTTTCCAATGCCCTCAAATGGATGTTGTTGTATGTCTTTAATGAGTTCCAAAATTCTTCTGGCTTTTTTCTTGTCAAAGTTGATCCAATAGGAAAAATCCTCAAAGGCTCTATTTGTAAATTTAATGTTCATCTACCATTTTTTCTAAGTCTTCAAAATTAAAAGATTGAGTTTGGTTGTTATCTGCTTCTTTAATGGATTCATAAATCCATTTAGCATTCGCCTTGGAGGAGAGCAGGTATATGGTCTCGCTCATAGATTCAAAATCCTCTATTGACATCACAACAGCACCCGAACCTTTGTCATCAACAACTGTGATAGGCT
>WFQR01000100.1 GCA_015486955.1 Hippea sp.
GCCTTTTATGTGCATTTAAAACAACAAACAGGGCTAAAAATAAAGCAAATACAAAGGCTAAACGCCTATTGAAATAAACCGCAACGGCAAAAAATGAAAAAGAGATAAAATAGGCAAAAATATTATGAAAAACAGAAATAAAGAAAAGCGAAACAAATACAAACAGAAATGGATAATCGTAAACTATCCTATCAAGAAAGTCCCTCATTCTATAACGGCTGCTACATAGCCCACAACCTGGGAATAATCACCGTTCACATCGCCACTCGTACTGTGATCCAACACTGTGCATTTTGTCGCTCCCAGCATCTTCGATGCCGCAATGGCAATGTAAGCTGGTGCTACGCCACACATCGTTATACCGTTTGTTTGACAAACCCTCATCAAGCCGTTTTCATCCAAGTTCTCCATCTTTTCTATAGCCAAAGCGTCCTTCTTTAGGGTAATCTCTTGATTTTCGTAATGGTTCATGTCGCTTGAGACAACCATAAGAATTCTCTTGCTCGACTCAGAAATCGCCTTAGCAATGGTTTCAGCCGCAGAATATAGCTTTGATATGTTCTGCGTTCCAACAACGATAGTTACCACCCTGTAATCACTTGGCGTTACAAAATCTATAAAGGGCAACTGAACCTCAACGCTGTGTTCCTGCAGATGGGCATAGTAGTCTATGTCAACGTACTCGTTTTCTGCTATTCTTTGGATTAACTCCTCATCTGGATAAACCTGACCAAAAGGCATATCATAAACGCCGTCAAATACAGAAATTTCCGCTCCCAAACCCGTATGATTTGGGCCCATAACAATATACGTATCAAATGGCTCGATGACGCTATAAGCCTTCGCTGCGACATGACCCGAATACACATAACCCGCATGGGGAACGATGATCGCCTTGGGTGAGATCTTCACCGCATTTTTATCTATAACACTTTCAAGATAGCGTTTAAGCTCCATTGGATCTGCAGGATAGAACATGCCCGCTACAGCAGGTTTTCTAACAAACATGGTTCACCTCAGTTTCCCTTAATCATCTCTTTAAGTTCCCTAATGTCCTCTTTTGTTGCAAGGCCCAAATCCTCAGCAATTTTCTTAAAATCATCCAAGAACATATCCTTAAACTGTTCCTTTCTCTTTTCAAGATGCTCCTTACCCAATTCAACCAAACTTTTATCCTCTAACTCCTTTTTCCCTTCCTCTATAAAAGCATCCACCATCTTTTCAGCCCTCTTTGCAGCCCCCACTGTCAAATACAGTATCTCTCTAAACATCTCACACCTCCGACAAATAATCACCGATGTTGTTTATAACGCTATCCAGTTTTCCGAGATCCCTTCCGCCACCTTGTGCAAACTCATCCTTTCCGCCGCCTTTTCCACCCAAAGCTTCGGAGATTTTCAGAACGATATCCTTCGCCCTGAATTTATCCTTCAAATCCTTCGTTACCATCACTATTACATTAACCCTGTCTTCCTTTTTGTCAAACAGCACGACCACGCCGCTTTTCATCTTGGCTTTTGCCACATCTCCAAGATGCCTCAGATCAGAGATCTCCTCATCCTCAAATACATCCACGTAAACATTAACGCCGTCTATTGACTTAATCTTGCTTTGATCAAACTTTATCTGTTTCTTCTCTATCTTTTTGCTTTTAAGTTCCCTAATCTTATCCGGCAGATCCTCAAATGCAACACCTAACTCACCTGCAGCACTCTTAAGAACCCTTTCCATCTCCGAAACATACTCCCATGCCCAGATGCCTGTCTTTGCTTCTATCCTTCTCACGCCTTTAGACACACTTGACTCATGTGTTATCTTAAAGAAACCTATTTCACCTGACCTTCTGCAATGTGTACCACCACACAACTCTTTGGATACACCATCAACGGACACAACCCTAACCTTATCTCCGTACTTCTCATCAAAAAGGGCTATAGCTCCACTATTTATAGCCTCATTCAAGCTCATAATCTCAACATTGACGGGGTAATCCTCAACAATCCAGCTATTCACAAGGCTCTCAATCTCTCTAATTTGCTCATCCGTGAGCTTAGAAAAATGTGTAAAGTCAAACCTCAATCTCTTATCCTCAACCAAAGAACCCGCCTGTCTCACATGCTTACCCAAAACCTTAATCAGAGCCGCATCCAAAAGATGTGTGGCCGTATGGTGTCGTGCGATATCCTTCCTTCTTGCAACGTTTATCCTAAGATTGTACTCC
>WFQR01000101.1 GCA_015486955.1 Hippea sp.
ACTTTGCCCAAATAAACATCGGCGGCATAAAAGAAGACGGAACGGACAACGTCAATGAGTTGAGCTATCTGTTATTAGACGTGATCGAAGAGATGAGACTTGTTCAACCAAACGCATCTATACACGTCAGCAAAAAGAACCCGGACAAGTTTATTAAAAGAGCAATGGAAATTATAAAAACAGGCTTCGGCCAACCATCGATATTTAATTCCGATGCCGTTGTCATGGAACTTTTAAGACAAGGCAAATCCATAGAGGACGCCCGCTGTGGAGGAACAAGCGGATGCGTGGAGAGTGGTGCGTTCGGAAAGGAAAACTACACACTAACGGGATACTTCAACATTCCAAAGATATTGGAGATAACGCTGCACAACGGCGTCGATCCATTAACGGGTAAGCAAATAGGTCTAAAGACAGGTAATTTTGAGGATTTTGAGACATTTGAAGACTTTATGGAAGCATTTAAAAAGCAATTAAGATACTTTATCGACATAAAAATTGAGGGTAACCTTATCATTGAGCGGATCTATGCAAAACACATCGCCGCACCATTTTTGTCTATACTCATCGATGACTGTATAAAGAAGGGTAAGGACTACTACAACGGTGGTGCACGCTACAATTCCTGTTATATTCAAGGCGTCGGTACAGGAACAATAACGGATTCACTCGCTGCTATAAAACAGACCGTATTTGAAGAGAAGCGCTTCGACAAGAGAGAGTTTATTGAAATGTTAGATAGGAATTTTGAGGGCTACGAACTTGAAAGGCAGTATTTGCTTAACAAAACCCACAAATACGGCAATGACGATGACTATGCGGATAACCTAATGAAAGAGGTATTTGAGGAGTTTTTTAAAAACATAGACGGCAGACCAACATACAAGGGTGGACAGTTCAGGATAAACATGCTACCAACAACGGTTCATGTGTACTTTGGGTCAAAAATAGGGGCAACGCCAGATGGTAGAAAAGCCTTTGAGCCCATATCAGAGGGCATTTCACCCGTACAAGGCATGGATAAAAATGGACCTACGGCTGTATTAAAATCCGCAGCGAAAATGGATCACATAAAGACAGGCGGAACATTGTTAAACCTAAAGTTTACACCCGATCTACTCAAAGATGAAAAGGGTATAGACGCCGTTGTGAAGCTTATAAGAACATATTTCAAATTAGATGGCCACCATGTACAGTTCAACGTCGTAAGTGCGGAAACACTAAGGGACGCAAAAAAACATCCTGAAAAGTACGGCGATTTAATTGTTAGGGTCGCAGGATACAGCGATTACTTCTGTCACCTAAACGAAAAATTGCAGGATGAAATTATAAGGAGAACGGAGCACGAAACGATTTAAATGATAACTTACATATAAAATTTGACACAATTATTAAGGCCGTTATATATTGTCCATAAAAACAAGGGGGGGGTTATGGACAAGGCGGCCATAAGATCTAAAACAAAGCAATACATAGAAAACGAAGGGTTTGTTCTGCCCAAAGATGTATTCAGAGATTTTTTTGGCAATTTGATTAAGCTTGCAGGCTTTGGGCTTGGTGGTATGTTTATACTGCCTGGAAAGAAGGCAGGGAAAAGGGCTGCAGAGAACTTTAAACAAATATTGGGTGAAAATCTGGATTTAGATACAATAAAAGAGTGCATAATGGCCTATTTTGAAGAATCAAGACAATGCAAATTTGTCCAATTTGACCTATCGGAAAACGAGGCTTATATAAAGGTTAGGGATTCTGTTTTTGCTGAAGGGCTAAAGAGCAAAAAACCCACATGCCTGCCGCTTGGTGGAACGATAGCTGGCATGTTAGAGGAATTCTTGGGATCCACATGGCAGCCGAAAGAAAAGGAATGTATAGCGCAGGGGAAGGACTTTTGCATTTTCGAGATTAAGAGAGGAAAATAGATCCACATTCATCATTTAATTTTTCTTGATATGCAACGATATTTAAATTATATTATAAAAAATGCTTGTCTTTAAAAATGTAAGACGGGGTTTATATGTAGAACAAAGATAATAAAGAAAGGAGAATAAGCCAATGGAAACACTGACTATCTGTGTGCCGTTTTTTGCCTTGCCGGGCATGTCAGAAAAGTGTGACCCAATTGTAGGCAACCAAAACCTAATCGTAAGGGACATCTTGGGTCTTAACCCACTAAGAAAGGGTGAGTATGAAAACGGTCCGTATTTGGAAGGCTTCAACGCCGATGGCAAACTGGACTACATCTTTTACTTCGAAGAGGTGGAAAAGATCTTAGAGAAGAAGTTTTTCGACGAAATATACATACTTTTTAGGGCCATTTACAAACCCTACAAAAAGGAAACACAACACATCGTCATAGGATACTACAAGGTTGACAATACTCAAGGTTTAGAGATTGCACCAGGGGTTTATGCAATAACAGGAACGGAAGCACACTTTGTTGACTACAGAGACTCATTGGACATAACTGACATCATCGTAGGTTATAATCTTCAAGACTCAATCATGAAGAGTAATAGCCAAAATCACCCAGAATATAAGGATTGGGTAAACTCCTGGCTTGAGCATATAAAATCAAAAGAAAATAAGATAGATGAGTACATAGAAAGAAGCAAGCTTTTGAGACAGCTCAAAACCGAAGAGAATTACAAAGAAAAAATCAAAGACTGCTTATAAACGGGAGGTAAAGTTTAATGGCGGACACTACCAAAAAAAGGGTTGTTGCAATATGTGGCTCTGGCGGCTCTGGAAAGACTACACTGTGCGAAGACATCCTTTTCCAAACAAAGAAAATATCAAGAAAGGGATCTACAGACAAGGGTAACACAACTATGGATTTTGACTCAGAAGAAATCGAAAGAAAGATTTCAATGCAGTTGGCAGTTGGTTATACCGACTGGAAAAAACATACCATCTTTTTTATCGACACACCGGGATACCACAACTTTATCGCAGATGCACTATGCGGAATAAAAGCGGCAGATAGCGCCATCATGCTAATAGATGCAAAGGATGGCCCAGATGCCCAGTCTGAAAGGCTGTTGGATGAAATAGTAAAAGAAAGTAAGCCGGCGTTGTTCTTCTTAAATGCAATTGACAAAGAAGATGTGCACTTGGATAAAACGCTTCAGTCCATAAAGGACAACCTCACACAAAAGGCATACCTTTTGCAGTTGCCAATCATAAAGGATAATAAGGTGACTGGATACGTCGATGTGTTAAAGAAGAAAGCATATTCGTTCGACGGAAAAGAAATGGATTTACCCAGTGAAATGGAAGATGAGTTAGAAGAGAAGTATATGGAGTTGGTCGAAGAGGTATCAACCTACGACGATGAACTGATGGAAAAATATTTAGAAGGAGAAGAATTGGACAAAGAGACAATAGTAAAAACGCTAAAAACTGCTGTAAAGGGTGGAGGTCTTTATCCGATTCTTTTGGGTAGCGCGCTAAACGGATATGGAACAAAAGAGCTATTGGACAGTATATTAGACCTACTTCCACCGCCTGAGGACATGTTTGATGAACCAGCAGCTCTGGTGTTTAAGACGTACAACGACCCGCAAATGGGTAAAATCAGCCTTTTAAGGGTCTGTTCGGGCACATTTACAGCCGACACAAACTACTACAACGTAACAAAGGATACAGAGGAAAGACTTGGGACAATCAATTTAATACTGGGCAAGAACTTCAACAAGGTGGAAGAGGTTTCAACGGGTGATCTGTTCGCTGTTGCAAAATTAAAGGTTACACAAACGGGGGACACAATAGCAAATAAGGGTTCAAGTGTTAAATGTGAGTTCGTTGAGATGCCACTGCCTTATATCTCAGCCGCCATTTATGGTTCGAGTAAAGGCGATGAAGAAAAGATCGGAGCGGCAATCAGCAAGATTATAGAGTCCGATCCGTCTCTGTCGTTTACAAGGAACAACGAAACAGGTGAGTTCATACTTACAGGCATGGGCAAATTACATTTGGAGACCGTTATTTCACGATTAAAAAAGAAATACGGCGTCGAGGCAGAACTTAGGACACCTAAGGTGGCCTATAAAGAAACAATCAAGGGCAAAACCACATCACACGGCAGGTATAAAAAGCAGACAGGAGGTCACGGCCAATTCGGTGATTGTACAATAGAGATCGAGCCTCTACCAAGGGGCAAGGGATTTGAGTTTGAGGATTTAATCGTTGGAGGTGCAATACCAAAGCAATTCATACCGTCCGTTGAAAAAGGTATAAGAAGTGCTATGGAGCAAGGATACTTAGCAGGCTATCCAATGATAGATATAAAGATCAGACTGATAGACGGCAAGTATCACCCTGTAGACTCAAGCGACTTGGCATTCCAAATGGCAGGTTCCATAGCCTTCAAAGAAGGTGTAGGCAAGTGCAAACCTGTACTCCTTGAGCCCATTGTAGAAATGGAGGTTTACGTACCAGATGAGACAATGGGTGATGTCATTGGCGACCTCAATTCAAGAAGGGGTAGAGTGTTAGGCATGGAGCCCTATGAAGGCAAAAAGGGTTATCAAAGAATAAGGGCTTTAGTGCCAGAAGCCGAGATTTTGGAATACGCACCCACTTTGAGATCACTGACAGCGGGAAGGGGTTTCTTTAAGTACAAATTCTCAACGTATGAGGAAGTGCCGCCACAGATAGCGGAAAAGATCATTGAAGAGTCGAAAAAGGAAGAGGAAAAAAAATAAAAAAGGGAGCTTGAAGGCTCCCTTAATTTTTTATCTAGGCATCTTCACTTCCAAAACAGGCACGTCACACGTTCTCATTACCTTTTCTGTTGTGCTTCCAAACATGAAGCGTTCCAAACCACTTTTGCCGTGAGCCCCAATAACGATAAGATCGATGTTGTTTTTCTTCGCAAAGTTAACTATTCCGTCGGCAGGATGGCCTACTTCGATCACAGTTTCCACATTCTTCAAAGAATAGCGATTGATTATATGTTCCATCTCTTTAATTGCATCTTCTCTTAAGCCCTTCAAAACTTCTTCTGCAGGAAAGGACGGAACATAGCTCACATAAGCATTAATGTCCGTTATGCAATGATAAAGATAAAGCTTTGCACCAAACCTTTCCGCAATTGTTTTTGCATAACCCAAAGCGTACACGGAAGCATCAGAAAAATCCAAAGGGGCGAGTATCCTCTCAATTACAATACCATTCATAAAACCTCCTTACAGGTAATCCCTTATGAGAATTTCTGCAATCTGCACTGCATTTAAAGCAGCACCCTTTCTTAAGTTATCAGATACAACCCACAAATTCAAACCGTTTTCCACAGACTCGTCCCTTCTTATCCTACCTATAAATGTTTCATCCTTTCCAGAAGCCTCGATCGGCGTTGGGTAACCCAAGTTCTTTGGATCATCTATCACTTTGCAACCCGGTGCCTGATCAAGGATCTTTCTCACCTCATCCAAATCAAACGGTTTCTCCGTTTCAACGTTAACAGATTCGGAATGACCCCTAAATACGGGCACCCTCACACACGTCGCAGTTACAGGCAAATCCGGTTTATGGAAAATCTTTCTTGTCTCGTTTATCATTTTCATTTCTTCCTTAGTATAACCATTGTCAAAGAATACATCGATATGTGGAACACAGTTAAACGCTATAACTTTAGGAATCTTAACGGGTTTGCATTCATCAAACTTAAATTCAAACCAAGCCTTCGTCTGTTCAACAAGCTCTTCCATAGCCCTTCTACCTGCACCGGACGTTGCCTGATACGTGGAAACAACTATTCTTTTTATACCGTAATTGTCCAAAATAGGCTTTAAAGCAACGACCATTTGAATTGTTGAACAGTTAGGATTGGCTATTATGCCCCTGTTTTTGTACATTGCTATATCATCTGGATTGACTTCAGGCACAACAAGGGGCACGTCCTTTTCCATTCTGAAATAGCTTGTGTTATCAACAACAATAGCACCGCTTTCAGCAGCAATCGGTGCAAATTTACCGCTAACGCTTCCGCCAGCAGAAAACAATGCAATATCAATACCTTTGAAAGAATCCTTATCTAAAACCTCAACAGGAATTTCTTCACCCTTGAACTTAACTGTCTTTCCAATGGACCTCTCACTTGCCAAAGGTTTCAAATTTTTTACAGGAAAATTCCTCTGTTCCAATGTTAAAATCATTTCTTCTCCAACTGCACCTGTAGCACCGACTACAGCTACGTTATACTCTTTCACTTCCCTATACCTCCGATATTCCATTAAATTTATTCATGGCTTTTTCAACACCATCCCTAATAATCGAAATAACGGCATCTCTTCCAAGATCAACAAACTTCTTCACCAATGGTGCCTTCTCCTGATCAAATTTCTTTAAGACATACCTTGCAGGATCGCCTTCTTTGCCAACACCCATCCTCACCCTGATGAAATCCTTACTCGAAAGAGTGTTTATAATCGACTCAACTCCCCTGTGGCCACCACTTGAAGATCCCTTTTTTATCCTTATCCTGCCAAAGGGCAAATCAATATCATCATGTACAACCACTAATTTTGATATACCAACCCCATAAAAATTAACAACTTTCTCCACACTATCTCCACTTAAATTCATATATGTCATCGGTTTAAGGATTCCCACCTTTTGCTCGCCTATATAAAAAAAAGCAAAAAAGCCCAAAAACCTCTTTTCAAGTGAAAAATCAAAATTAAAGAAAGAAGACAAGGAGTCGCAAACCATAAACCCCATATTGTGTGGGGTAAAGTCGTACTCCTTGCCTGGATTGCCCAGCCCAACAACAAGCCAATCCATCTATTCTGATGTCTCTTCCGTCTCCTCTTCCTCTTCTTCGCCTTTCTCCTCTTCTAATGCTTTACCCAATATCGCAACAACTGTGTAGTTCTTGGAAGACTTAACCTTTACGCCCTCAGGCATCTCAAGGTCGAATACGTGTATAACATCACCAATCATCAAATTGGTAACATCAACTTCGATATCGTTCGGTATAGCGTCCGGCAATGCTTCCACCGTGATCTTCTTGCGTGGCTGATACAGGTCGCCACCCATCTTCACGCCCTTTGCCTCACCAACAACCTTCACAGGAACATCAACAACAACATGCCTGCCCTCTGTAAGCTTGTAGAAGTCTACGTGCTCCACTTCATCCTTTACAGGATGCCACTGAAGGTCCTTTATTATCACCTGGTAGGTCTCATCACCCTCGATCTTCAGTTCGAATCTATCGTTCCTGCGGCTTCTCCTTAATGCAGCCATTAACTCTGATCTGTCAACAACAATGTGCTTATTCTCAAAACCGTAGCCATAGAGAACAGCTGGGATTTTACCTTCTCTCCTAAGCCTCTTTGCTACCCTGCTTCCCACTTCTCTTTTCTGCGCTGTAATAACCATTTCCTTTCTCACCTCGTTTATTCAAATATTGCACTTAGCGACTCTTTATGATAAACGCGCCTTATAGCCTCACCAATTAAATGACCAACTGAGAGAACCTTAATCTTATCCGTCGGAACGGGCTTTTTAAACGTTATTGTGTTCGTCACAACAAGCTCTTTCAAAGGAGAATTGTTAATTCTATCAATCGCATTACCACTTAAAACTGGATGTGTGATGCAGGCGTATATCTCTTCAGCACCCTCTTCTTTTATAGCTTTGGCAGCATTCGTAAGCGTTCCTGCCGTATCAACAATATCATCTACAATTACCGCTATCTTTCCTTTAACATCGCCAATTATGTGCATTATCTCGCTAACATTGGGTTTTGGTCTTCTCTTGTCTATAATCGCTATTGAACAACCGAGTTTCTTGGCGTAGTACCTCGCCCTTTCAACACCGCCAGCGTCAGGTGATACAATTACAAGATTGTCTTTACCGATGTTCTCTTTTATGTAATTGAGCATAATCGGTGCCGCATAGAGATGATCAACGGGTATATCAAAGAAACCCTGTATCTGACCGGCATGCAAGTCCATGGACATTATGCGCGTAGCACCGGCTACAGTGATCAAATCAGCAAGCAGCTTTGCCGATATGGGAACGCGTGGCAGAACTTTTCTATCCTGTCTTGCATAGGCGTAATATGGAACAACAACGGTTATGGAGCTCGCAGACGACCTTTTTAGGGCATCAAGCGTAACCAAAAGCTCCATAATATTGTCGTTCACAGGAAAAGATAAGGACTGAATTAAGAATACATCTGCACCCCTAACACTCTCGTCTATCTGAACATAAACCTCACCATCGCTAAAGCGCGTAATCTGGGCCTTTGTCAAAGAAACGCCTAAATAATTCGCTATCTCGTCGGCCAAAGCCCTATTTGCCGTTCCACTTATAAGCTTTAGATGGGACATTTTCACTTACTACCCCTTAAAATAAAAAATTGGCTGGGGCGGCTGGATTCGAACCAGCGATCGAGGATCCAAAGTCCTCTGCCTTACCGCTTGGCTACGCCCCAACATTAAAAACCACGGGATAAAACCCGTGGCCAATTATTCTTCTTGTTCTTTTGCCTGCTTCGCCTTTTCGTATTCACTCAATACGGCATCTTCAAGTTTGCGCCTCATCTCGTTGTTCAAAGGATGGGCTACATCCTTGAAGCTACCATCTTTCATTTTTCTTGAAGGCATTGCCACAAATAAACCCTTCTGACCGTTGATGATCTTTAAGTCCCTTACCACAAACTCGTTGTCAAAGATTACCGTTGCGAAACCCTTTAACTTCTCATCTCCTTCAATCGGGCTAACCCTTACCTCTGTAATCTCCATAATCGCTCTACCTTCCTTACCTCTTAGTCTGCAAATTTTACATTTTTACAATAAAACCCATCCACCAAGCAAAATTCGTCCAACCTTCCCTTCTGCTCCACCTCCGAACCAATTATTGAAAATACCGTTGAACCACTTCCAGATACAAGCCCGCACCCGAAACGTTCAATCATGCGCTCTTTGATCCTTTTTAAAAGATCGAACTCTTTTAAAACTACATCTTCAAGGTCATTGTGAAGGCGGGTAATTATGTCTTTAATTTTGCACCCACCTTCCACAGTAGAAGCCATTTTATTTAAGCCCCCTCTGTTTGTCAACCGGAATTTTCTGTAAACTTCAGCTGTCGAGATACCGAAATTTGGAACAACCAAAAAAACCTCATAACCATTCGTCTCGCAATTAATCTTTTTAACCCTTTCTCCCCTGCCTGTAGCAACAGCAGAACCATCAACAAGGAAAAACGCCACATCACTACCGATCTTTGCAGCCAACTCAAGCAACTCATCATAAGATAGAGGCAAACCAAATAACTCATTCAAACCCCTTAAAACGTAGCCCGCATTGGAACTTCCACCACCCAAACCGCCGCCTATAGGGATGTGCTTTTCTATCTCAATATCAACCTGCGGCTTTATACCTGTTTTTTCAAAGAACAAGCGAGCTGCTTTAAGAGCCAAATTATCGTCATTGTTAAGTTCATCAATGCTCATTTTTACCCTTAAACCACCTGCATTTTTCTTTATCTCAATCCAATCGTATAGATCTATCTTGTGCATCAGTGTATAAAGTTCATGGTATCCATCGAGTCTCTTACCCAAAACATACAAAATTGAGTTAATCTTGGCGTAGGATTTTAAAATCATACAGCACCCAGTTTTCTTGCAAGCTCTTTAACCTCAAATTTTATCTTCTCTTCGTCCACACCCACAAATTCGCCATTCCTTAAAATAACCCTACCGTTTATAATCACATCCCTAACATCCCTTGAGTTTAGGGCGTAAACGACAAACGAGTAAGGATTGTAAATCGGCGTCGCCTCAAGGCCATCAAGCTTAACTATCACAAGGTCTGCGAGTTTACCCTCCTCTAACCTGCCGGCATCAAAAAGACCATTGAAATTGACAAGCATCCTAAATGCATCCCTGGCTTTTAAAGCCTTTTCGTTGAACTTAACCTTTTGAACAAG
>WFQR01000102.1 GCA_015486955.1 Hippea sp.
AAATGCTTGGACTCAAATGTAAAGGATAAATGCGGCTTTTTGTACAGAAAAAAGTATCTATCGGATATTCTCAAAAAAGGTTATTCCTTTGTAGAATACTGCTATAAAATTCCTAGAACCAACAAATACGTAAAAAAGATAAGCTACATAAAGCTTTTTAAGAGATGGAATTGGATTTTGGGCACAGGTACATACATGCCTGATTTAATGACAATGATAAACGACACAAAATTATCAATGAAAAAAGAATTGAACCACATAAAAACAATCATAACTATAACTGTTACCGTTATACTTTTGTCCGTTCTCATGATCTTTAAATTTGCGGACAATCTTGTTCATGGAAAGTTGAATACTGTATTCAAAGATTTTGAAAAGGCTTTAGATGAATCAAGATTGATAGAAAACAAAAACTTCAGGATAAAGCAAATAAAGAGACTATCCGACAATCTAAACAAGGCCATAAGAAAATTCAAGCTTTACGAGAAGGGCTATCTCGAATCATTTGCAAATATACTTGAAGCACGAGACATATACACAAAAGGACACTCACAAAGGGTGGCAATATACGCAAAAGCTATAGCCAAAGCATTGGGATTGAGTGAGGAACAACAGGACAAAATATACAAAGCTGGGCTCTTGCACGATATAGGTAAGATTGGAATACCAGACAACATCTTGCTTAAACCGGGAAAGCTCAGTGAAAACGAATACGAGATTATAAAACAGCATGCACGTATATCCTATGAGCTTTTAAGACAAATAGAACACTTAAAAGACCTTGCAGAACCCATTAAACATCACCACGAGAAATGCGATGGTAGTGGCTGTCCAGACGGTTTGAAATGCAAAGATATTTGCCTTGAGGCACGCATACTGGCAATAGCGGATATTTTCGATGCACTCACATCCACAAGACCTTACAGAAAGGCGTTTTCACCTGATAAAGCTATAGAGATACTAAAAGAAGAAAAGGTGGATCAAGATATACTCAACAAATCTAAAGATATATTGATTGAAACCTTCAACAGCATGGAAGAGACAAAAACGAGCTTTATGTCTGAAGAGTTGGACGAGATTAGGGGAGAAATATTCAAGGTTGACTATATGACAGGACTGCTATTTATAACCACATTCGTTAAGGAGTTAAGGGAATGGATCAAACAAAAAGATAAATTCTTCCTCTTTGGTATAAACATAGTGGGTATATCAAAGATTAACTACCTATTCTCCACAGAGGTAGGAAACACAGTTATAGAATCCGTTGCTAAAGCTATTAAAGAAATAGAGAACAAAATGAAAGAAAAGGGCTGTGAAATTATCAGCTGTCGTGCATATGCGGATATATTCTTCGTTGCTTGTTATTCCAAAGATAGCAATACATTGAAAGAAACAAAACAAATATTTGAAGATGACAATTTAACAAAAAGAATTATCCATATGTTCGAAAAGGACGGCAAATGCGGTATTGTAAACAAGAAAGGCACTTGCATAACGGAGTTCATTAGCCTGAAAACACAGATGATTAAATACCCTGAGGATGGGGAATCGGCAGAAGAGTTGATATTCAACATTGAGAAGAGGCTTAAAGGTTGACGTAAAAGGTGTTGTGGGATAGTATTAAAAAGATGAAGATATTGGTTAAGTTCTTTTTGATTACTATATCAGCGGTAGTGCTTTCGGCTTGTGCAACAACAAATCAAAATCTAACGCAAGATAAAAGGACAAAAATCGCACTAATCAAATACGAGATGGCAAGGAATATCATCGTTCACAAGGACTATAAGAACTTGGCTAACGCTTTTAAGTACTTAGATGAAGCAAAAAAGACACTTAAAAACGATCCGCGCATATACTACCTCTACGCCATTGCTTATCAGCTTAGGGGGAATTTGAAGGAATACGAGTTCTATTTAAAAAAGACAATTTCCATCGATAAAAACTTCTTCGATGCTTACAACGCTTTGGGTATATACTACGCAAGCATAAATCAATACAACAAAGCTCTTGATATGTTTACGAGACTTATAAAAAATCCGCTCTATCCAAATGCCGACACGGCTTTTTACAACAGGGCTCTTGTTTACCTAAAGCTAAATAAGGTTGTACTTGCTATGGATGACCTTAAGAATGCAATAATTTTCTCAAATTTTACAAACCCCTTATACTTTAAAGCGCTTATCAACTTAGAAATTAAAAACAAGATGTATTTGAGGGCATTGGAAGATCTAAGCAGTATGGAAGAGCATATAGGCCCATCTTGTTACACACGACTCAACAAAGCCTACTGCTACATAAAAATAGACGAACCAAATCAGGCGATATACGAGCTAAACAAAATAAAACACGCGTCGGATGCATGTTTAAGTAAAAAAAATAAGCTATTGAAGGAGATAAAAAATGATAATAACACTGACAACTGATTTTTCAGACAGTGGTGGCTTCGTAGCACAATTAAAAGCAGAACTCATCAAATTGTTTGGAGAGGAAGTGAAGATCATAGACATAACCCACAACATCAAGCCGTTCAATTCACTTGAAGCTGCATATATCGTTAGGACGACTGTGCCCGAATTTCCCGAAAATACAATCCATATCGTAGTCGTTGATCCAGGCGTTGGAACAGACAGAGACATTGTTGCAGTAAAATACAAAAATCAATACATAGTGTCACCTGACAATGAGGCATTGGCCCTGATCGAACCTGAAGCAATAAGAAAATTGGACAGAACAGAAATTAATCCCAATAGCTCAAAAACGTTTGAGGCGCGAGATATCATGGTTAGGGCAGCGTGGCTACTTCACAAAAATGGATTTGAAAACATTGGTGAGCCAAAGGATAACCTTACGGAGAGCTTAAAGGTTGAAGAGAAAAACAAGAAAATCATTGGAAAGATTGTATACATCGACAACTTTGGCAACTGCATCTCGAATGTTACACAGGACCATTTGAAAAACGGTTTCACTCGAATAAAGCTTAAAAATTTGGAATTCAGGCATCTTGAGGAGACATACCATTCTCCAACGAGCCTTTACAAGGCCTTGATAAACTCGGCTGGATTTTTAGAGTTCGCCTATTTCAAAAAGAGATTCTCCGATGAGTTTGGAATTGACTATCTGGACGAGGTAGAAGTTTATCTGCCGTAATAAAGAAAACAACAAAAAGGGCATAGGTAATACCAACCAAAACGAACGGTAGCCTGAAGTTTATGGGATGTGATATAGAGGATATAAAACCTACAACCTTTAAGAGTGTTTCTGTGCCCAAAGCTACAAGCTTATAGACATACACTTTCATCAAACCGTAGGGCAGGGGCGTTGCCAAAATACCCAAAAAAGCCAAAGGCACAACCAAAAAACCAAAAATTGGTATAACAACCATGTTTGCAAGAAAGGATAGGTAACTTATCTTTGAAAAGTAATAACTGCTGATTGGCATAGCAACGATGGACATAATGAATGTAAAAATAGCGGTTTTTAGGTAGCCATTCTTTACAAAAACACTAACCCTTGACCATATCAATAGGGCAAAGAATGTCATCAGAAACGACATGACGAATGAAGGATTAAAGAGGATTGAGCTGTTTAGGCACAAGAAAACCGAGGCAAGAAAGAAGAGGATGTTGTAGGACGACCTTTCATGTGAAAAAATCAAAGAGAAAACGAATAACAGCGTCATAAGAAAGGAGCGAATTGCAGGTATGTGAAAACCCGTGATGGAAAAGTAAATGAGTGTAGGGAAAAATGCAGAAACGCTTGCCAAAACCTTTAGATTGTACCTTCTGTAAACATAGCCAACAAAAGAGTACAGGTAGTAAAAAAGTAAGTAAAATAGACCGAAAACAAAGCCCATATGCAGACCAGAGACAGCCATAATGTGAGCCGTTTGGGTGTTGATAAACTCCTTCTTTATTTTGGCTTTATACCTGTCATCGCCCAAAATGGCAGAATCCAAGAAATACTCAACATCTTTTGGCAAAAAGTAATAAAACTCGTCTTCTATTCTTTTCCTAACTGACTCAAAAAACGATAGCGGCTGCTTTTTACCCTCTATTACCAAGCTTTTCACAAAGCCGTAATAGTAAATGGACTTTGACTCAAGATAACGGGCAAAACCCTTGTTTTTCAGTGTGTTAATGCTCTTGAGACCTGCCCTAAAACGAACAACATCACCAATTCTAATGTTGTCGTACCTTATTGGTGCAAAGAGGTATAGCTTGCACCTATTCGTTTTTAGCTCAATATTCAAACCTCTACCAACTGTGACATTCTCTACAACACCTTTTCCGAAACCCTTACACCTGTGCGGCCTTTTATGTGCATTTAAAACAACAAACAGGGCTAAAAATAAAGCAAATACAAAGGCTAAACGCCTATTGAAATAAACCGCAACGGCAAAAAATGAAAAAGAGATAAAATAGGCAAAAATATTATGAAAAACAGAAATAAAGAAAAGCGA
>WFQR01000103.1 GCA_015486955.1 Hippea sp.
CCGCCTAAAAGTTTATTTTCAAGCCTGTAAAAATAACCCTCAAGAGAACCTATGAGCTTTCCTATCCAGACAACGGGATGCAGAGCATTTGGGGGTTCTGCAAACACAAAATCCAAAACAACACCAACAAAGAAAGCTATGCCGTTAAAATAGACAAGCTCACAGATCAAGTTCATCAAGCATAATCTCCAAGTCGAGTGAATGTTCTAAAACTTTAGAAAGTTCATTTAGCTGTTCATCCTTTTCTTTAAAAATATTGATGCCAAGCTCTATATCCACACCTAACAACCCAAACAACCACTTCAAAAAATCGTTGTTGTTGAATATGCCGTGTAAGTATGTCCCAATGACAAAATTATCCTCATCAAAAACAAGCAAATCCTCATCCTTAAGCAGTTGCTTAAGCCTTCCATTAGATCTTGTCATGCCGTGATGGATCTCATATCCAATCAGGCGCTTCCCTTCGAAATCAGAAGCCCCCTCATACTCTCTATATACGACAACCTTGTCATCCAAAAGCTCCGTTTCAACATCCAACAAACCCAAAGCCTTCTTGCCGTTAATACTTTTGCCAAGCATCTGATAGCCGCCGCATATCCCAATAATAGGTTTTTTGCCCAAAATGCCCTTTAGATAAGCATCAAAACCCGATTGAACCAAAAACTCAAGGTCAAATACAGGGTTTTTGCTACCCGGCAAAATCACCAGATCGCAATCATCCAGTTCTATGAGCTTTCTAACAAACCTAAAGCCCACATCCAAAAACCTAAATACATCAAACTCGTTGAAATTTGACATGTGTGGCAGCCTAATCACACCAATCTTTACCTTGCCATCTCTTTTAACGGGTTCAAAAACAGAATCTTCTTCATCAAGTCTCAAATTCAAATACGGCACAACGCCCACTATGGGCTTAGGGCAATAGTTTTTAAACATGTCAAATGCAGGCTTTAAAATCTCATAACTTCCCCTAAATTTGTTGATAATAAACCCCTTAACCAAATCCTTATGTTTTGGATGCAAAAGCTCAATTGTGCCTTTAAAGGATGCAAATACACCGCCTCTGTCTATGTCGCCAACGATATAGACCGCAGCATTGGCATATTCTGCCATATACATATTGACAAAATCGTGTTCATAGAGGTTAATCTCGGCTGGTGAACCTGCGCCCTCAAGAACAACAACATCATATTCACTTTTTAAGCTATTAAAGGCTTCAAAGACAATCTTTCTATTTTCAGCATTTAGCCTGTAGTAGTCCTCATACGAACATACACCCACGGGTTTTCCTAATCTAACAAGATACGACCTGCCGCTATCGGGTTTCAAAAGTATAGGATTCATTCTAACATCGGGCTTTACCCTGCAGGCAAAGGCCTGTAAAGCCTGGGCAACGCTTATTTCCCCACCTTCGGGCAAGGCAATACTGTTTAAGGACATGTTTTGGGCCTTAAACGGTGCGACATGAAAACCCTTATTGGACAGGAGCCTGCAAAAGCCGGCTGTGATTATTGTTTTGCCCACGCCACTTGCCGTGCCGCAGAACATTATGGCCTTTTTCATTTGAAATACCCTTCAAGGAGCTTCAAAAACAGCTCAACACTGTATCTATTTTTGATCGAAACCCTAAAAAAGTCCTTATTTAGGCCGTAAAAGTTTGCACAGTTCCTTAAAAGCAATCTGTTATTTTTGAAATAGCTAAAGAAGTCTTCTGGGTCGCCTAAAAGCTTAAACAAGACAAAATTGGCACGGCTATCAAAGACCTTTATCTTCTCAAAACCTTTAAGCCTTTCTATCAAATAATCCCTAAAACTCACTATTTCCTCTACCTTTTTTGTAAAATCCGTATCGAGGGCAACTTTTGCAAGCTCAAGTGCAACCTCAGAGACACTCCAAGGTGCTCTCAAAGTTCTGAGTCTTTCTATAAAATCGCCATTAGACGAATAGAGCCAGCCAATCCGTAAACCGGCAAGGCCATGTAGCTTGGAAAAAGACCTTAACACGCAAAGATTGTCAAGCTTCTGACCCAAAAGCGAGTTTCCATTAAAATCAAAATCCATGTACGCCTCATCAACAACAAAGAAGCTATTTGGGTTGTTTTTTATCGTCTTTAAAAGATCCTCTTTTTCTAAAAGTCCGCCTGTTGGATTGTTGGGGTTGCATATAAAAACCACATCAAAATTAGAAAAATCAATTCCATCAAGCTCAAATTCAAAACCGTTATCCTCTTTTGATAAAGCATACTGTACGGTCAGGCCAAAATTGTGGCTCTGCTTTTCGTATTCTGAATATGTGGGTGCAAAAATTAAGACCTTCTTGTCTCTAAATATGCAACAGATATCCTTTATAAACTGCGAAGTGCCAGCATTGACCAAAACGCAATTTCGAGAAAGGCCAAATTTTTTCTCAATCAAACGCTCAAGTTCATCAGGCTCTTCCGGTGGAAGCCTGCATTTTAGCCTAACTACACCTAAATCTGTGTCTATGACATTACTGCTTAAATCAACTACCTCATCTGGGCTTATGTTAAGTTCTTTTGCTATCTCAAATACATTACCGCCGTGATCAGAGGTCATAAAACGTACCTTTACAGCATTTGTTTTTTAACCACACCGATCGTATCAACAATAGTTGGTTCGTTCAAGAAAAAGGCTTGACAAACAGAACTTTTGGCAAAGAATAGTAAAAAACACATCAGAGAAGGAGTGTAAGCAGTGAAACTTACCATAATTTATGATAATACCACTTTAAGGGATGACCTAAAACCCGATTGGGGTTTTTCAGCTCTAATAGAGCTAAACAGCAGAAAGATACTATTTGATACAGGTGCAAATGGCGAAATACTGTTAAATAACATGAAAAAATTAAACATCAACCCCAAAGACATTCAAGACGTTTTTATCTCCCATTACCACTGGGATCATACAGGTGGATTGGGACCGTTTTTAAAAGAAAATAACAACGTTAAGCTGTGGATACCGCCATCGTTTAAGATAAAAGGAAGGGCTAAGGATGTTGCAATAGTCAAAGAACCAACAGAACTACACGGTGGCGTGTATTCAACAGGCGAGCTTGAGGGTATAGAACAGTCTCTTTGCATAAAAACAGAAAAGGGCATTGTGGTAATCGTAGGTTGTTCTCATCCAGATATGAGACACATCCTCAAGGTTGCCTCAACTTTCGGCGACCTCTACGGGATTATAGGTGGTATGCATGGGACAAATCCAAAGTTTTTGGAGGGTTTAAAATTAATCTGCCCAACTCATTGCACAATGTACAAAAAGGAGATAAAAGTTCTGTATCCTGAAAGTTACGTGGAAGGCGGCGCGGGAAAAGTGATAGAGGTATAAGGGGGACAAAATGGGACTGATAAATTTGGATATCAAAAACGGCATTGGATACATAGTCATAAATAGACCGGATAAAATGAACGCACTGAACATCGAAGCCTTCTACGAACTCGATAAAGCTATAGATGAGACAAACACAAACAAGGAAGTCAGAGTGTCCATTATAACGGGCAGTGGCGATAAAGCGTTTGCCGTGGGCGGTGATATAAACCTGCTTAAGGAGCTGACACCCATAAAAGCTGTACAATTCTCACGGTTCGTACAAAAAATGTTTCATAAGATTGAGCAATCAGAGAAACCCTATATCGCTTGTGTAAACGGCTATGCGTTGGGTGGAGGGTTTGAGCTTGCCCTATTCTGCGACTTCATTTACGCAACGGAAAATGCAAAATTTGGCTTACCAGAGGTAAGCCTCGCGATAATCCCAGGATTTGGCGGAACACAAAACCTGCCGAGGCTCATAGGAAAGAACATTGCGAAGGAATTAACATTCACGGCTAAGATGATAACGGCCGAAGAGGCAAAAGATTTGAGGATTGTCTC